>CALNFG010000222.1 GCA_939792625.1 uncultured Prevotella sp. | reverse complement strand
GAACAGCGACATGGAACGTCTGATGAAAAAATAGCCAACGAGGCCCCGGCCTTACAAAAGCCGGGGTCTTTTGTCTACATCAAAAATTAAGCAAAATTTCTTTTTAACGACAAAACAAAAAAGCCCACAACCGGCACAAATCACACATTGCGCAGATTTCTAAACGCCAATTGCCGGACAAATTTCGAATATGGACATAATTCTCAAATATTTTCCTGAACTTACCGAGACTCAACGTACACAGTTTGCGGCTCTTGGCAGTCTTTACCATGACTGGAACAGCAAAATTAACGTAATCTCGCGAAAGGACATTGATTTTCTATATGAACACCATGTACTTCATTCACTTGCCATTGCCAAGGCTATAAGATTCCGACCAGACACACGCGTGCTAGACCTCGGTACAGGAGGCGGATTTCCTGGCATACCACTCGCCATCATGTTCCCTGATGTTCACTTCAAGCTGATTGACGGCACTGGGAAAAAGATTTTTGTTGTAAAAGAAGTGACTAAAGCCATCGGCCTGAAAAATTGCGAAGTCGAACAAGTGCGTGGGGAAAACGAATACTGAAATTTCGATTTCGTTGTAAGCCGGGCTGTGATGCCGCTGCCCGATCTCGTAAGACTGGTAAAGAAAAACATTACAAAAACAGGACGTAACTCACTACCTAACGGGCTGCTGTGTCTCAAAGGCGGCAACATTAACGAGGAAATAAAACCATTCAAACATATCACCGACGTGACTGAAATCAACCAAATGTTCAATGAGGAATGGTTCAAGCAGAAATATTTGATTTATCTTCCACTATAAATTACTATTGATGCCAAATTCTAAATAAACGATTCATTTTATGAAGATAGAAAGGTTTGTGTGTAATATGTTCCAAGAAAACTGTTACGTTGTCAGTGACGACACAAAAGAATGTATCGTAATTGACTGCGGCGCGTTTTTCAACGAAGAGAAAGAAGCCATAACCAGATACATCTCAGACAACAGACTGACACCCAAACATCTGTTATGCACACACGGACATGTAGACCACAATTTCGGGAATAAATTCATATCCGACAAATTCGGGCTTCGCCCGGAAATATGCAAAGCCGATGAACCGCTAATGCAAAAACTTCCAGAACAAGCAAAAGCATTCACCGGTGTTGCATGCTGCAACGACATGCCAAGTCCTGCTGCCTATTTATCTGAAAGTGACACCATAACCTTCGGTAATCATTCACTCCGCGTAATACACACTCCGGGGCACTCGCCCGGCTCAATATTTTTTTACTGCGAAAAAGAAAAAACAGCCTTTTCTGGCGACACCCTCTTTCAAATGAGTGTCGGTAGAACAGACCTTGCACTAGGAGACTACAACGCACTGATGACCTGTCTGCAGCGCATTGCAAAAGAACTGCCTGATGACACTGTGATACTACCCGGCCACGGGCCACATACAACAATGGCACAGGAGAAGGCATACAATCCATATTTGAGAATGTAAAACAGCAAGGCATGACAGAGAAGATTATAATGGGCATCGACCCTGGTACCAACGTTATGGGATATGGGCTGCTGAAAACGCGTGGCAACAAGGCCGAGATGATGGCCATGGGGGTAATCGACATGCGTAAAATACACGACCCCTATCTCAGACTTGGGCGCATATTTGAACGCGTAACAGGACTGATAGAAGAGTTCCTGCCCGATGAAATGGCTATTGAAGCTCCGTTTTTCGGAAAAAACATACAATCAATGCTCAAACTAGGAAGAGCACAAGGCGTGGCCATAGCCGCCGCCATACACCACGATGTGCCTATACATGAATATGCTCCGATGAAAATCAAGATGGCCATTACCGGTCAAGGAGCAGCATCAAAGGAACAGGTCGCCGGAATGTTGAAACGACTGCTCAATCTGAAAGACGAAGACATAACGCCATTTATGGACGCAACCGACGCGCTGGCCGCCGCCTACTGTCACTTCATGCAGGCCGGAACACCGGTCAACGACATAAAATATGGTAGTTGGAAAGACTTTGCCAACAGAAATAAAAACCGCATAAAATGCAACGGTTTTTAATACGCTGGTATCTATACGCAAATACAAAACAATGCAAACCGTAATTGTCTTCATTGTCATAGCCTGCACTGCTGCATACGCCTCTTGGCGTATGTACAAAACACTCACAACAAAAAGTGGCAAGTGTGATGGTTGCCCGCTAAAAGAAGCCTGCCAAAAAGACAAACGCAAAAAATAAAGACAGTCCTAAGTCAGCCTATAACTTTAAACCTTGCAAACTTCACAAGCAACTGTTTCACTCCGACATTGGAAAACTGTACAGTTGCTTTCATATTCTCACCCGAACCTTCAAGCCTTATAACCCTACCTTGCCCAAAACGTTCGTGCTCTATAATGCAATCCTCTCTCAAACCGTTCACTCCTGTATCGTCAGCCGAAACTTGCGGCCGTCTACGACTTTCCACCGATGCAACAGATATCATACGTTTGAAGCCGGGCGAAAATGTTTCAACCGACGGGGTGTCATCACGATGTAAAACAA
>CALNFG010000221.1 GCA_939792625.1 uncultured Prevotella sp. | reverse complement strand
CGCGCATACTTTACGCCATAAGCAGCAAACGCAGCCGCCTGAAGGCGCACAACTGCTGGAGTTCGGTGATGGCATCGGCAATAACCATCGGCTTCGGAGGCAGCGTGGGAGCCGAGGCACCCATCGTACTTACCGGCTCGGCCATAGGCAGCAATCTCGGGCAGCTGTTCAAGATGGACAACAAGACACTGATGCTGCTTGTCGGATGCGGAGCCGCCGCCGCCATAGCCGGCATATTCAAGGCCCCGATAGCCGGACTTGTGTTCACGCTCGAGGTACTGATGATAGACCTGACAATGGCCTCGCTCCTGCCCATCCTTATAGCCAGCGTCACGGCCACATGCTTCACATACATATTTACCGGCAGCGAATCGCTGTTCACATTCACCCTGGATAACCCCTGGCCCGTGGAACGGATACCGGCCAATATATTGCTGGGAGTGTTCGGCGGTTTCGTCAGCCTGTACTTCATACGCACCATGACGGCATGCGAGTCGGTGTTCAACCGTCTCAAGGGCAAACCCGCAGCACGTCTGCTGATGGGTGCGCTCATACTGAGTCCGCTTATATTCATCTTCCCGTCACTTTACGGCGAAGGCTATTCAAGCATCAACATTCTGCTCAGCGGCTGTACACAGGCCGATTGGGACGCAATGCTGCACAACTCGCCATTCTACGGACACAGTGAGATGCTGGTGCCCTACATAGGCATGGTGCTGCTGACCAAGGTGTTTGCCACGTCAGCCACCAACGGAGCAGGAGGATGCGGCGGAACGTTCGCCCCGTCGCTCTTCATCGGTGCCTTCGCCGGCTTCTTCTTCGCCCGCGTATGGAACATATATGAAATAGGCATCTATCTGCCCGAAAAGAATTTTGCCCTGCTGGGCATGGCCGCAGTGATGGCCGGAGTGATGCACGCCCCGCTCACGGGCATATTCCTGATAGCCGAAATCACAGGCGGTTACCAGATGTTCATTCCGCTCATGATTGTCAGCATCTGTTCTTATCTCACCATAATAATATTCGAGCCTCACAGCATATACGGCATGCGACTGGCCAGACAGGGAAAGCTCATTACCCACCACACCGACCGTGCCGTGCTTACGCTCATGAGTCTGGACAGCGTGATAGACAAGAACTATACAGCCGTAAGCCCCGACAAAGATTTGGCGTGGCTCGTGCATGCCATAAGCAAGAGCCATAAAAACATTCTGCCGGTACTCGACGATGCCGGAGGACTGCTGGGCGAAATTGACATCACCAAACTGAGACACATCGTGTTCCGCACAGAACTGTATCACCACTTCAAGGTGCGCCAGCTGATGTCACAGCCTGAAGCAACGCTCTCGGTCAACGACACGATGGAAGAAGTCATGAAAAGCTTCGACAAAACCGACTCGTCAATGCTGCCCGTTCTCGACATCGACGGACACCTGCTGGGATACATATCGAGAACTCACATGTACGCCATGTACCGCAAAATGGTGGCTGACTTGTCTGAAGACTGACCGTTATATAATACATCTTGCTTTTACATGAACATCATAGTAACATCTGAAATAAAAGAGCTGTGCCCCGGCTTTGTGGGCGCAGCCGTGACGGGACAAGTGACCAACAGCTGTTCAAACGCTGCCCTGTGGACCGAAATCGACACGCTTGGCAAGAAATACCGGACTTCATTAACCACCGAAACGGTAAAACTTATGCCCGGCATCGAAGCCACACGGCGCATATACCGAGCCTGCGGCAAAGACCCGAGCCGCTACCGCCCTGCGGCCGAGGCCCTTATCAGACGCATGTTGCAGGGCAAGCCCCTTTACCGCATAGATACCCTCGTCGACTTAATCAACCTTGCAAGCATAGCTTACGGTTACAGCATAGGCGGCTTCGATGCTGACAAGCTGGCCGGCGACACGCTGACACTCGGCATCGGGAAAGAAGGTGAGCCTTATGAAGGCATAGGCCGCGGCACCATCAACATTGCCCACCTGCCTGTATACCGTGACCTGATTGGCGGAGTAGGTACACCAACAAGCGATAACGAACGTACGAAAATCGACATCGGCACCAGACATGTACTCGTCATAATCAACGGGTATGACGGTAACGAAGCCAACGTGAAAGCCAATGCCGAATATGTAATAAGACGGCTTGAACAGTATGCCGACGGACAAGATTGCCAATACTCGGTTTTCTCCTAAAATTCATTTGTCAACTTGATTTTATTCCGTTAACGGATATGCCTTACATGGCCGGGGTTGCTGCGGATAACAATCTCTTTCTGTCTGCAGCTTTGCCTATCGTTCTGCGATATATGCTATTTTTGCCCATCTAACGTATAAATCTGATGCAAAATGACAAACATTACATTCAAACGTCTGACAGAATTGGATTACAACGAGTTCCGCAATGATGTGAAAGACATATTTTCCATCTCGGTTATAAATGAGTTCGGATAGTCAAAAGGAGATGAAAATATTATCTCCGACAAAGATAATACAAAAAAGTGAGATACTGAGCAAATCACGGAAAAATGATTGAAAGTTAATGATTTATGAGGTTTTGACGATTTTGGCGAGTGCCAAGT
>CALNFG010000220.1 GCA_939792625.1 uncultured Prevotella sp. | reverse complement strand
CTTTCCGTCATACGACAAAGCATTTGACTTTAACTACTGAGCGGCGTAAGCCGCGATAACTGCTTTAACTTCTAACGAGCGAAGCGAGTGATAACTGCTTTTTTCTCATAACTTCTCTAAAAATTTTGTCTAAAAAATAGACATGAGCTTGTATTTTACGCCGCAAGCGATTACTTTTGCATAACTATGAAACAGGGTACGATACTTATTGCAGACGATAACCGCAATATCCTGACTACGGTGAAAATGCTGCTTGAGAATACTTTCGAGCGGATTGTGACTATTGTCAATCCCAATAATATTCCTTCACATTTGCGCGATGACCGGCCGGACGTGGTGCTGCTCGACATGAACTTCAAAAGCGGAGTGAACAACGGCAACGAGGGCCTTTACTGGCTGAGGCTGATAAGGAAAGTGAGGCCGCAGGCACAAGTGGTGTTGTTTACGGCGTATGCCGACATCGAACTGGCCGTAACAGGGATAAAAGAGGGTGCGGCGGACTTTATAGTTAAGCCTTTTGACAACGAAAAATTGGTTGCCATCCTGACCGATGCTTACAATAAAGGGGCCGGCGGCAAAAAGGGAAGTGACGGCAAAAAGGGAGGCATGTTCTGGGGCGTGTCGCCGCGCATGCAGGAGTTGAAGAACATGGTGGAGAAGGTGGCGGCCACCGATGCCGACATACTGATAACCGGCGAGAACGGTACGGGCAAGGAAGTGCTGGCCAATGAGATACACCGACTGTCGGGACGGGCCGGAGGTCCGCTGGTGCTGATAGACATGGGGGCTATAACCGATACCTTGTTTGAAAGCGAACTGTTCGGTCATACGAAAGGAGCGTTCACCGACGCAAAGGCCGACAAGCCCGGCAAGTTTGAACTGGCGGAGGGTGGCACGCTGTTTCTCGACGAGATAGGCAACCTTAGTTACGCTTTGCAGGCAAAGTTGCTTACGGCCCTGCAGCGGCGAAGCATCGTGAGGGTAGGCGGCAGCAGGCAGATTCAGATCGACGTAAGACTGGTGTGCGCCACAAACCGTGACCTCAGACAGATGGTGGCCGGGGGAGAGTTTCGCGAGGATTTGCTTTACCGCATCAACACGATACACTTGCATCTGCCGCCGCTGCGCGAACGCAAGGAGGACATTATGGCTTTCGCGCAGATGTTTCTCGAAAGATATACCGCCGTGTACAACAAGCCGGCAATGAAGTTTACGGCTGCCGCCGGGCAGAAGATAAGGGAACAGCCGTGGTATGGCAACATACGCGAACTGCAACATGCTGTGGAAAAAGCGGTGATATTGGGTGACGGCCCCTGTATAACGGAGCATGACATAAATTGCAGCCGGACATTACACGAAAAGCCTTTGGAGGAAGTACAGACGATAGACGAGATGGAGCGGCGGCTGATAAGCAAGACCATACACGACTGTGAGGGCAATCTGTCGCAGGTGGCGCAGAAGCTGGGAGTGTCGCGCCAGACTCTTTACAATAAAATAAAGAAGTATGGACTTTAGACTGATGGCGGCGTTTGCGGTTTTTGTAGGATTGGCGTTTGTGTGCTTTGTCTTGTGGAGGCGGTGCCGCAAGATGAGGGATAAGGTGGCTTTTCTCTTCAACGCGCTCGACAACGGTGACTATTCTTTCCGCTTCACAGAGGGCGGCGGACTGACAGACGACAGATTGACGAACGCTTCGCTCAACCGTGTGAAGGATATTCTGCAGCATGCCAGAGACGAACAGAAGGAGCGGGAAAAGTATTTCGAGCTGATACTTAACTCTGTCGACACTGGCATTGTGGTGGTGGATGACGGGCGCGGAGTGGTGTTGAGATGCAATGACGCTGCTCTGAGACTGCTGAAACGGGATGTCATCACGCATATAGATCAGGTAAACGAGGTGCTGAAAAGTCTCTCGGTGCGCTCTACTTACACCACGCTGAAAGGAAGGCGGGTGAAGATTCTGGCCGTGAGCGACATTAAAGGTGAGCTGGCCGACCAGGAAATTGACTCGTGGGTGAAGCTGATACGTGTCATGACCCATGAGATAATGAACACGCTGACACCCATAATCTCGCTGAGCGACACGCTGTTGAAGCAGGCCGACGGCGAGGAGAAGGAGGGTCTGGGGGTAATAAACAGCACAAGTCGCGAGCTTGTGCGTTTTGTCGAGAATTATCGTAAATTCACACATGTGCCAACGCCTGTGCCCACACTTTTTTATGTAGAGTCTTTCCTTGAGCGCATGTCACGGTTTGCCGCGCCGCTGCTCGATGCTGGATGTGCAGTAACCGTCAGCGTAGAGCCTGAAGACCTGTTGGTGTATGCAGACGAAGGACTGATCAGCAGGGTGGTTTCAAATCTGATAAAAAATGCTGCCGAAGCCACAGGTGGCGGCGGCCATATATGGCTGAAGGCTTATACCGGAGACGGTGACACAGTGGTAATAGACGTGATTGATGACGGACCACTGATACCGGAAGAAGTTGCCGTGCATATATTTGTTCCTTTTTTCACAACGAAAAAAGACGGCAGCGGCATCGGTCTGTCTATTTCAAGGCAGATAATGCGTGCCAGCAACGGTTTTATCTCA
>CALNFG010000219.1 GCA_939792625.1 uncultured Prevotella sp. | reverse complement strand
AACAACAACTGTTTTTAAACAACAAAACTGTCAACTAATTTCAGGAAAGGTCACCAGCGCATGCAGGAGCTTACCTTTGGCCTGTCAAAAGGTAAGCTTTTGCAAGCCAAAAGACAAACTTTCGCAGACCAAAAGATAAGCTTTTGCAAAGCTTCTGATTATCAGATACTTGCAAACGGTCCGGACATCAGGCTGCTTTCAGCGCTCCACACATCCTTCACCGCCGTACAATCTCCTTACCGTTTCTCATTGGTTAAAAACCATTAAAACAAGAAAATCCGGAATACTTTCTGTAACTTTAGCTCAGCTGAATCGTCATTCAATTAGAGAGCAGATGAAAAATATCAGTTTCCGCAACGATGTGTTGCCGCTAAAAAACGTTCTCTACCGCCTCGCCCTGAGAATAACACTCAGCCGCGAAGAGGCCGAAGACATCGTGCAAGACACCCTGATAAGAGTCTGGAACAGGCGCGACGACTGGGAAGAGATGGACTCGATAGAGGCTTTCAGCCTTACCGTGTGCCGCAACCTCTCGCTCGACAAGATGAAAAAGGCCGGCAAGGACAACCGCCCGATAAGCGACGAGGAGATAAGCGCGGCCGACACGGGGCGCGACCCCTACGAACGCATGATACAGCGCGACAGGCTCGAACAGGTAAAACGCATAGTCGACTCCCTGCCCGAAAAGCAGAAAAGCTGCATGCAGCTGCGCGACTTCGAGGGGAAAAGCTACAAAGAGATAGCCGGAATATTGGCCATGACCGAAGAACAGGTCAAAGTGAACATCTTCCGCGCACGTCAGGCCGTAAAACAAAAGTATAACGAAATTGACAGATATGGACTATAAATATATAGAACAGCTGCTGGAACGCTACTGGAACTGCGAGACCTCGCTCGAAGAGGAGCAGATACTCAGGACATTCTTCAGCCAAAAGGAAGTGCCCGTCAGCCTTCTGGCCTACAAAGACCTGTTCTGCTATGAACAGGAAGAGAAGGCCGCCGACACGCTCGGCGACGACTTTGACGCCCGCATGACGGCACTCGTCAACGAGCCGGAGCCGGTCAAGGCCCGCACCGTAAGCATGGCGCAAAGATTCATGCCGCTGTTCAAGGCCGCAGCCGTGGTAGCCATCATACTGACACTGGGCAACGCCACACAAGTGGCATTTACCGACGGCGACAGGCCCGCAACATCGGCCTCGTACATGCAGAAAGCCCATGAAGGTCCCTCGGTGGCCATGGGCGACACCGCAACCGCAGACAGCGTGAAGACCTCTGAGCCGGCCGTGAGCGCAATGAAATAAAAGGAATATATTTTCTATGCTTTCTCTATAAAACTGTGTTTATAAAACAAACGAAGCTGTGAAGCTTTGATTCTCTCAAATTTTTCATAACATACTAACGTGAAGGAAGAGAGCCGTTGCCCCGGATTGCGGGCAACGGCTCTCACCATTTTCAGGATGCCCGCCTGCCGCTTTTTCGGGTATTCCCGTCCATCCCCGCACCCCTGCGCACCTCAAAAAAAATGACGGCAACACCACTGAGGCGTCACCGTCATTATAACAATTATGGTTTCAATTTAGAAGTTTTCGCGGTCAAGACTGTCGTTAAAGTCGCGCGGCTCTTTCTGTGCCAGCGGGTCGTGATACTCATCACGGCCGGGACGATGCTCGAAGCGGCGCTGCTCGCGGCCTGCCGGACGTTCCGGACGAGGTCTGCGCTCTGGACGCGGCCTGCGCTCACGCTCGACATAGCCTTCAGGTTTCGGTATGAGTACGCGGTGAGACAGCTTGTACTTGCCCGTCTTCGGGTCGATTTCCATCAGCTTCACGGTTATCTTGTCACCCTCGTGCAGACCGGCCTCCTCAACAGTCTCAAGACGCTTCCAGCCAATCTCCGAGATGTGCAGCAGTCCGTCCTTGCCGGGCAGTATCTCGACAAAGCATCCGTAAGGCATGATTGAGCGTATGGTGCCCTCGTACACCTCGCCAACCTCCGGTATGGCCACGATAGCCTTTATCTTGGCAATGGCCTTCTGTATGCTCTCCTTGTTGGGAGCGCTTACCTGCACCTTGCCCACTCCGTCAATTTCGTCTATCGTAATGGTGGCTCCCGACTCTTCCTGCATCTGCTGGATAATCTTTCCGCCCGGGCCTATCACTGCTCCGATGAACTCCTTCGGAATGTCGAACGCCTCGATGCGCGGTACCTGCGGCTTCAGCTCGGCACGCGGCTCGGCTATCGTCTCGGTCAGTTTGCCGAGTATGTACTCACGTCCGGCTTTGGCCTGCATGAGTGCCTTCTCGAGTATCTCGAAGCTCAGACCGTCACACTTGATGTCCATCTGCGTGGCGGTGAGACCGTCTTTCGTTCCTGTCGTCTTGAAGTCCATGTCGCCAAGATGGTCCTCATCGCCGAGAATGTCGCTGAGTACGGCATACTTCTCTTCTCCGGGATTCTTTATCAGACCCATTGCTATGCCGCTGACGGGCTTCTTCATGGGCACACCGGCATCCATGAGAGCCAGCGTTCCGGCGCATACGGTGGCCATTGACGACGAGCCGTTGCTCTCCAATATCTGTGAGACAAGACGCACCGTGTAGGGGAACTCCTCGGGTATCTGTCC
>CALNFG010000218.1 GCA_939792625.1 uncultured Prevotella sp. | reverse complement strand
CTCCAATACAGAAGTTACAGGAGCGGAAGAGTATATTAAGACAATTTCGGGCTTCACTAGTGAAAAAGCGATTGTCACTGACAATGGTATGCTGATTATAGTCATCGACGCAGTGTCAGACAAGGGCTATGACTATTTGGCATGTCAGTTCCTTGATGAGGCCAAACGAGAGGGCGTAACTGGGTTGAATGGATGTGCTATTTAGACATCAAGGACGCCAAGTTTGAGCAAGGAGCGGTCGTTGGAAAAAGGATAGGGAAGGCTTATGATTGATCTTGTTTTGGATTAAGTAGTCAATTAGATAAAAATCCTAAATACTTGAATATAAAACATTTAGGATTTTATTCTGTGCGCCTGATAGGACTCGAACCTACACAGCGTAAGCTACCAGATCCTAAGTCTGGCGCGTCTACCAATTTCGCCACAGGCGCTTTGTATGTGTTTCTTATGCCATTAACCGTAGTACACGTTATGGAGTGTTGGTGTATGGCAAAGAAGTGTTTGAACGGTGCAAAGGTACTTTCTTTTTATTGAAAAAAAAAGAATATTGATGTTTTTTTTAATGTATATGCCTTTTATGTCTTGTTTTTGGGTTATGGAAGTTATGTGTTGACAAGGCAAAGAACGGTTATGACGAGGACTAACATTACTGTTTCGCTTCTTTGATTGATGTTTACGGCGGTGGTCATGTCTGCGGATGTAAGCCGGCGGTTGTTGTCGCCGATGAACGGTTTGTCGATGTATTCGTTGAAATAAAAATGCCCGCCGCCGAAACGACAGTCTAGTATTCCGGCGAGTGCGGCTTCAGGATATCCGCTGTTAGGGCTTGCATGTTTACGGCCGTTGCGGATAATAAACCGGACAAGCCCCGGCCGACCGGCAGTCAGCATCATAATAAGCGCCGTGAGGCGTGCCGGAATGTAGTTTGCAATGTCGTCGAGTCTGGCGGCAAAAGTACCGAAGTGACAGAAGCGTTCGGTCTTGTAACCAATCATGGAATCGAGTGTGTTGACCATTTTGTAGGCTACCATACCCGGCACGCCGAGCAGCAACAGCCAGAACAGCGGTGCCATAACCCCGTCGTTAAGGTTTTCGGCGAGAGTCTCGAGGGCAGCCTTGCGCACGTCGTTGTCAGAGAGTTGCGATGTGTCACGTCCAACGATGCGTGCCACCTGTCTACGTCCGTTGTCGAGCGATATTTCAAGTGCGTTGAAGACTGCTTTTACTTCTCTGATGAGTGTTGTGCCTGCAAGACAATAGAATATGAGTATGGCTTCTGCCGCCCATGCGAGCGGCTGTGCTACGGCTTCTGCCGCCTTTACGAGCAGCAGAGCTGCCGTGTATGAGCTGATGACCAGCGTCATGGCAAGCAATGCTCCTTTTGTGCGCCGCCTTTTGCCTTTGTTCAGGCGCCGTTCACCCGCAGATATGAGTCTGCCGAACAGTACCACGGGGTGGGGTAGCCGTTCCGGGTCGCCCAACAGCTTATCGGTCACCCAGCCTATGATTATCGGATATATTGATATGTGCATGTTTTTATCAGTAAGTGTAAGTTCTCAGTGCAGTCTGCAGAAATCCTTTATGGCTTCAACCAGCATATCGTCGGCCGTCTTGCCCTGTGCTGCCACGCGGAAGTGTGACGGCGTAAGTCCGCTGAAGTTTGACGCATCGCGTATCAGCAGACCGTGGCGTGTTATGAGGAAATCTTTCAGTTCGGCGGCCGTATGTCCGTTGATGCTTGCCAGCATGAAGTTGGTGAGAGTGGGGCAGACGTCTATGCCGTCGATGCTTGCGAGTGCGTGGTACAGCCGTTGAGCCTCTGCCAGATATTCACCGAGGTCGGGTATGATGCCGGTGTTTCTGTCGAGGAGAAACAGACCGGCTTCTATTGCCGGGGCATTGACGCTCCAAGGATGGCGCAGACTTTTCAGTTCGCTTATCGTCCGGCTGCATGCGGTGGCGTAACCAAGTCTCAGTCCGGGAATGCAAAACCTTTTTGTCATGGAGTGCAGCAGTATTACGTTATGCCTGCAAGCGGCCTCTTTGTCGTTAATCATCGGTTCCGTGGTGTAGCATTCGTAGCTCTGGTCGATTATGAACAGACAGTCAGGCTCTGTGTCGGCAGCCTGCAACAGTTCTGCGGCAGGCACCACGCCGCCCGTTGGGTTGTTCGGATTGCACAGCCACCGGACAGTCTGTCTTCCGTCTGTCAGCTTTTCTCTGGCCACCTGCGAGCCGCAGGCACGGCAGGCATCGGCATATTCGCTGAACGTAGGCTGCCGTATGACGTTGTAAAAATCGCCGGCGCCGTATTTTCTCATGCAGTTTTGTGCCAGGAGGTATATAGCCTCGGTTGCTCCGTTGGTGACAATCACGTTGTCCGTGCCGATGCCCAATCTGTCGGCCAGTGCCTTTTCGAGCGACAGCGGGGCAGGCTCGGGGTAATTGCATATAATGTCAAGATTGTCGGCAAGATGCCTTTTCAGTTCACTGAGGTCAGCCCGCTGGTAAATGTTCGAGCTGAAGTTTGCCCTGACAAGTCCTTTGTATCTGTACAGGTCGTCACCGTGTCCGTATATCATCGCAGTCTGTCTGATTAAGGAGATGTGTCAAAATGGAGTTAATAAGGAGTTAACGGGAGTCAGACGGTCTG
>CALNFG010000217.1 GCA_939792625.1 uncultured Prevotella sp. | reverse complement strand
GCCGTCGGAGTGATGATTCTTTACGGAGGTGTTGAGAAAATTTTTGCAGCGCTTCGTGGTGAGCCATTGCCGGAGCCGGGTATGATAACTCTGATCGCGGCTTTGTTGAGTATTGTTTTAAAGGAGTGGTGTTATCGCTTTACGGTTAAAGTGGGACGGGATACCGGGTCGCAGGCTGTTGTTGCCAATGCATGGCATCACCGCAGCGATGCTTTCTCGTCAATAGGCACGGCTCTCGGTATAGGCGGAGCCATATTTCTTGGTGAGCGTTGGACAGTGCTTGACCCGATAGCCGCAGTTGTGGTCAGCGTCTTTATAATAAAGACATCACTTTCTCTTATGCGTCAGGCGTCAGACGAGCTGCTTGAGAAAAGTCTGCCTGACGAGACAGAGCGTAAGATAAAGGACATAGCAGAAAGTGAGGACGGTGTCAGCGGTATTCATAACATACGCACCCGACGCATAGGCAACCGCATTTCAATAGAGATGCACTTGCGTATGCCTGGCGGTATAACTCTTTATGAAGCTCATCGTCGTGCAACTGAAATAGAACGGAATTTACGTTGCCAGTTTGGAGCAGACACATATATCAGCTTGCATATAGAGCCGTTGAAGGTAAATGGCAAATATGTCAATCCGAAAGAGAATTGAATAGGCGGTGTTCTTTTTATGTTATAAAAGACTGTTTTTTTATTTTGCTTCAATAGAAAACTTTTATCCCAGCACAACGTCAAGCACCATCATCAGGGTGAAGCCGGCGGCAAATCCTATTGTGCCGATATTTGAATGTTCGCCTTCCGACATCTCCGGAATCAATTCTTCCACAACTACATACAGCATGGCACCGGCTGCAAATGCAAGAAGATAGGGCAGTGCGGGCATCATTATCGAAGCAAGCATCACAACGAGTAGTCCGCCTACAGGCTCAACCAGCCCGCTCAGTGCGCCCATTGTGAACGAGCGGGCTTTGCTGTTGCCGGCCGCACGCATGGGCATGGATATTATTGCACCTTCTGGAATATTCTGTATGGCTATGCCGAGAGCCATTGCCATTGCTGCTGCCGTAGTGATTTGCGTACCGTCCTGCATGGCTCCGGCCAGCACCACGCCCACTCCCATGCCTTCAGGCAGATTGTGTATGGTCACCGCCAGTGACAGCATAGCCGTGCGTGAAAGCCGGCTTCGCGGTCCTTCGGGTTTGGAGTTGCCTATGTGCAAGTGAGGCGTTATGCGGTCAATGAGTAACAAAAACGCGATGCCGGCAAGAAAGCCGACTGCTGCCGGCACTACAGCCTTGCGTCCCATGTCGGCGCACATATCCATGCCTGGTATGAGTAATGACCACACAGAGGCGGCCACCATTACACCGGAGGCAAACCCCAGAAGTGATTTCTGTACCAGTGACGGCATCTTGTCTTTCATGAAGAACACAAAAGCAGAGCCTAACACTGTGCCGAGAAACGGGATTATTAGTGTCAGAAACATATCATTAAGTTTATTGTCATTGCCTTTTACGGCCTTGATGTCGGGATTGTCAAAACTCAGCGGTCTATAAACCGGCGGAGGATATCGCCGTACATGTCTATCCTTCTGTCGCGCAGGAAGGGCCACCATCGGCGTACCTGTTCGCTGTGTTTCAGGTCGATGTCTGTCACGGCGCAGTCTTCTTCGTTGCCGGATGCGCGGTAAAGTATCTCACCCTGCGGACCGGCCACGAACGAGCTGCCCCAGAACTGTATGCCGCCGGTCATTCCCGACGGGTCAGGCTCATGTCCCACGCGATTAACAGCCACGACAGGCAGACCGTTGGCCACGGCATGTCCGCGCTGCACTGTGGTCCATGCTTCGCGTTGCCGTTGCTGTTCGTCTTCGGCGTCAGAGCTTTCATAGCCTATGGCCGTAGGATAAATCAATATTTCAGCCCCCTGTAATGCCATCAGACGGGCTGCCTCGGGATACCACTGATCCCAGCAGACGAGTACGCCGAGACGTCCTACCGATGTGTCGACTGGCTTGAAGCCGATGTCGCCGGGCGTGAAATAGAACTTCTCGTAGTATGCGGGGTCATCGGGAATGTGCATCTTGCGGTATTTGCCAGCTATGCTGCCGTCACGTTCCATGACGACGGCTGTGTTGTGGTAAAGTCCGGCGGCGCGCCGCTCAAACAGCGATGTGACTATCACCACTCCAAGTTCGCGGGCCAGCCGGCCGAAATATTCGGTTGACGGGCCTGGTATCGGCTCGGCCATGTCAAACCGGTTTACGTTTTCCGTCTGGCAGAAATATAATGTGTTGTGCAGCTCCTGCAGTACTATAAGCTCCGCACCTTGTCCGGCAAGAGTCTTTATTTTGCCGGCCAGACGTTCCATGTTGTCGTTCCGGTCGGCAGAGTTATGCTGTTGTATTATTCCTGTTTTCATTATGTCGAATTATGTTTTGCGTGTTGTTCGGGCTGTTCATACGGCCGTGTTTCAGATGTTGAGGCCCTTAAGTTTAATAATATTGCATGGTGCAGCAGTGCAGAGAGCCGTGTTGTCTTATCACGGTGCGGCTGTCAATGCCTATCAGTTCACGTCCGGGAAAGGCTTCGCCTATAACCCTTGCGGCTTCCGCATCGGTGTCTTCACGGCTGTATGTGGGATAAATCACCGCACCGTTGATTATCACGAAGTTGGCATAAGTGGCGGG
>CALNFG010000216.1 GCA_939792625.1 uncultured Prevotella sp. | reverse complement strand
TTTGTTTAAAACGCAGTTCTTTACACGGCCGCCTGTGCGTCATAAAGAATAAAAACGGCATATTTGGTTTCAATCCGCAATCGTGTGCCGGCAGCCGGAAAGAGGCTGCATATAAAGTCTGAAAAAACGCTCTTCATGCCACTCGTTTGCAAAAGGTAAGCTTTCGTCTTGCAAAAGGTAAGCTTTCGCCCCGTAAAAGGTAAGCTTTCGCAGACCAAAAGCTTACCTTTTGTAAGGCATTGAATATCAATGCGGTTTGCCGGATAAAAAAGCACCGTGCCGGAACAGCAAAGAAACGACACATACATTTTCGGTCTGCACTGCCGCATCAGACGATGAGTTTACGGAAACCTGCGGTCCGGCCGCACCGCAGGATACTCATATCCGGCCTGTTGTGTTTTGTATAAAAGTTAAATACCACCTGTGTTTAATGTTAATCTATAACAAAATATTGATTATATTAAATATATTTCTTAAATTTGTCGGTGTTAAGTTAAGAATTGCATATCGACTAATTATATAATCAAAGAAACGCAGAGTTGAAACACACGAGTATATTAATAATTAAAAATCTGTATTATGAAGAAATTTTATCTTTTGCTTCTAACGGCCATAATGTGCTGTGTCAATGGTGCATCGGCCGCTGTGGATAACGACTATTTGCCTACAGCCGTCACACCTGCGGACGGCAGTACTGTAGCCTCTCTCTATGAGTTCAGGCTGACTTACGCGAGTACCATCGGCAATTACGACCGCAATCCTGTGGTCAGCCTCTTTGCCGATGGCAACGATACCAGTCCTGTTGCAACGGGAACGGTGTCGCTTGACCCTTATTCTACTGACGTCATAGTAACGCTCGGCGAAGTGGTGACTACGCCGGGGCAGTACACTCTCGTGATACCTGAAGAGACAATCTACAAAGACTGGGGAGGAAGCGAATGGGCTCCGGAACTACGTTACACCTACACCGTTGAAGGCGGAGCTGCCGCCGAAGGCACTACCGTGGTGTCAGTTGACCCCGCTCCGTGCGCCGAAGGCACTTATGTTGACGAGATGCCGTCAACTGTCACGGTCACGATGAGCGACGAGAACTTCACCATCGACGATTACGGTGTGCGTCTGCAGTATGGCGACATTGGCCTGTCGACGGTAATCAGCGACTACACCGTCGATGGAAACACTATCACAATCAACGTTCCGGAGAAATATCTGTCATACACCGATTTCATGATAACCATCATGGCACGCTCTGCCGACGGCACTCCGATAACCTACAACAACGACACCCAGATAGTGCTGGCTTACGAGATGTCGTCGCAGGCAACTGTCGAGAGCGTCGACCCTGCACCTTATGACGGCGAGACATATAACGAAGAAATACCTTCGACAATTACCGTCACGATGACTAACGAGAACTTCACCGTTGCACAAGACGGTGTCACGGCTGTGGGAGATGACGGTCTGCCTTTCATCCTGCCTGACTATACTGTAGACGGACGACGGCTTAACATCACCGTTGACGACGGTGTGCGCGGCAACGCCAACCTGACAGTGAGAATCTCTGCAACTTCGGCAAACGGCGAGCCTATCGTTTACAACGACGAGAACGGCGAGCAGATAATCCTGCCGTATGCCATCGCGCTCAACTCTTTCGTGCCCGTGGCCGCAGAGCCTGAGGACGGCAGCACCGTAGAGAGCCTTTCAGTGGTGACTCTGACGTTCGGCAGCATGGTAAGCACTTACGAGGAAGACGCCGAAGTGGTACTGCAAGACGAGAGCGGAGCCACCGTTACCACCGGCGCAATCAGCTATGGAGTAGCCTTTGAGGATGCCGTCGTGACTCTTGCAGAAGAGGTAACAAAGGGCGGGACATACACTCTTATCATACCTGAAGGTTCTATCCACGCTTACGGACAGAGATATAATCCGGAGCTGAGATACACCTATACCATCGCAGCAGCTGCCGAGGCAGTCACCGTTGAGAGCATAAGCCCCGAGCCGTACGTCGAGGGCGGCGAATACAGTGAGGCCATACCGTCAGAGATTACGGTAACAATGACGGGTGAAGACTTCACCGTTGCAGAAGACGGAGTCATAGCATACTACGGCATCTCAGGACTCGGCACACCGCTTGACTACACCGTAAGCGGCACCGAAATAGCCATAACAGTTCCTGAAAGTCTGTTGGGCGAAAACAACCTGATTGTCGCCGTGACCGCCACCGACGCCGGAGGCAACGCCATCACCTACGGCAGCGACACGCGGATAGAGTTCAGATACGTCAAGGCAAACAACACATATTCGCCTGAAACCATAACTCCTGAAGACAACAGCGAGGTTGAGAGCCTGTCTGAGTTCAGACTCCACTTCACCACAGTGCCCATGCAGTATGACAACACCACAGGAGTGACGCTGCAGGACGAGGCCGGCAAGACTGTGGCAAACGGTGAGATGAGCTGGGATCCGGGTATGGGTATCGACATAATCATTACCCTTGACAACGTGATAACCACAGCAGGCACATATACTCTCGTGATACCTGAGCGTTCATTTACTCCGGACTTCAACTTTGATGTGTACAATCCCGAGTTGCGTTACACTTATACCGTAATCGGCACTAACGGCATAAGCGGCATCAATATCAATGCCGGCGATACGGTGAAGGTTTACACTGTCGACGGCGTTTATATAGGTGAAGGACCGGCTTCAGAAGTTCTTGGCAAGCTGGGCAAGGGTCTTTACATTGTAAACGGCAAGAAAGTGGCCGTCAGATAATGTGAAGTGACACATAAAAGCCGGACACGTTAAACATTATCCCGTAATGAGGGAGATGTGTCAAAATGGAGTTAATAAGGAGTTAACGGGAGTCAGACGGTCTGC
>CALNFG010000215.1 GCA_939792625.1 uncultured Prevotella sp. | reverse complement strand
ATTTGCGAGATTACCAACTGTTTAGTTTATATTCTTATCCCGAATTGGCGTAATAACTCAAAGCCGCAGGCCGTGCAGCGTTTGCTCTTGGGCGACGCCGTCTCGAAATGGGCGCTGCCGCATACGGGGCAATAGTCAAACTTTTCAAGAAGAGTCATAACGATAAAATATTGGCGTTTAAGAATTTGAGAATGTCGGCCCCGGCGCGCAGGCGGGGCGGTTTGCGGCTGCAAATATACTAAAAAAACAGATACGCCGCCAGCCTTTGTGTCTTAATCAGCTGTTGTTGTGCCGATAAGGTGCGGCATGAAGCATTAAAAATAGTTTACATATAATGTCTTAGGTTTATAGATTGTTATAATAATCAAAACTGCTGCGACTGTTCGGAAAAATATGGTTACCTTTGTGGGAAGCAAGCGGTGGCCGGAAAGTCGGAAGCAGGTTTTATTTCCGTCCGCATGCGTCATTTTTGCATTATCATGCTCTGTGAATCACGCCTGACAAGGCGCTTTACGGCAAATGAGACAAAACAATACAGTCACTGAAACAAACATGAAAGTAAAGAAAAAACTTTTTGCGGCGGCACTGCTGGCCTTGTGTCTGCCCGTATGTGCCCAGCAGAAGCTGGAAATGAATCTTTGGCCGCAGGGCGCGCCCAACAGTAACGGCGACGCGGCCGACACAGCAAAGGTCTGGGTGTATCTGCCAAAAAAGGAGGAGGCCACCGGCCGGGCCGTCATAATATGTCCCGGCGGCGGATACCAGCACCTGGCCATGGCCCACGAGGGGCACGACTGGGCGCCGTTCTTCAACAACATGGGCATAGCGGCCATAGTGCTGAAATACCGCATGCCGCGGGGCGAGGCCGAAGTGCCCGTGAGCGATGCCGAGGAAGCCGTGCGGCTGGTGCGCCGCAACGCGTCGGCGTGGAACATCAAGGCCGGCGACGTGGGTATAATGGGCTCGTCGGCGGGAGGCCATCTGGCATCGACCGTTGCCACCAAAGCCACGGGCGACGCCCTGCCAGACTTCCAGATACTGTTCTATCCCGTGATAACGATGATGCCTGACATCACCCATAAAGGCTCGCACGACAATCTGCTGGGCGACGAGCCCAAGAAGAAAGCCGAGCGCGAGTACAGCAGCGACATGCAGGTGAGCCGCGTCACGCCGCGTGCATTCATCGCCCTGAGCGACGACGACCACAGCGTGCTGCCGGCCAACGGCGTGAACTACTACGTCGAGCTGTACCGCCACGACGTGCCGGCATCGCTCCACGTCTATCCCTCGGGCGGTCACGGATGGGGCAACCGCGACAGTTTCAAGTACCATAAGCAGATGCAGCTCGAGCTTGAGGCCTGGCTGCGCAGCTTCTGACGGAGCTGCGGACGTCTGCCGTTTTTACATTCCTGCCTGAATGTAACATACATGTTTACGGAAAGAAAGCGATTTTTCGCGATTTCTTTCCGTTTTTTGTACAACATAGCGAAAAACCGACTATATTTGCAATCGTGTATTTAAAATCTTGATACATGAAACACCTGAACTGCATAATATTTCTGCTTGCGTTGTTCGCCACTACGTCTCTCACGGCTTGTGACGAAGACGAAGAGATGCTGCTGTCGCACATGCAGCCCGTGCCGGCCGACTATTTCACGCGGTGCGTCGACGGCAAGGGCTGGCAGTATGTGGAGTCGCACGAGATAAAGCCCAACGGCGAGATTGAGAAGCGCGACTATTGGGCCGGCGGCGGAGGACGTACCCCCGGGCGGCTCTCGTTTGCCGGCGATTCAGTCACCACATACCTTAGCATCGGCTCTTATCCCATAAGCGGCTACCGCACGGCGCCCTGCACATACGACCCTGTGAACAACCGTGTCAGCTCATGCGGCACAGAGCTGTTCCGGGTGGCCTCGGTCAGCGCGGACGAGCTGCGCCTGATAAAGCGCCAGGCAGTCAGAGCCGACGGCACACCCGTGTATGTCTATACCGTATACCGCGCCATGAGCCCAGCGGAGTTTGCCGCGTTCAGAAAGAAATACCGATACAACCTCGATGCCATCAACGAGCAGTGCCCCCCTCTGCCCGAACAGACCATGATAACGTCGGCCGACTTCGAGCGCTATGCCGTGGGGCGGGGCTGGCGCTGCGCCGAGGCTCACCGCCTGGAGGGTGCCGGGCGCTATGCCGCCGCCGACCTGTGTGAGGGCGGCAGCGTGCAGGTGGCAGCCGACTATTACATCTCGCGCGACTCTATATACAGCCTAACCTCTGCCGGCGAAGGAGAGACGAAGGGCGTAATGGCCGTGAAGTACAATTACAGGGCCAACGGATTCTACGTCAGTACCGAGACCGGCGGCAGTTTCAGGATACTCTCCATAAGCGACGGAGAGATGAAGATAGTCTGCGGCGTGCAGGGAGCTGACGTGCGCGGCGGAGTCGGCCTGTATTGTGTCTACCGCCGTATGACGGACGAGGAGCTTGGCTCGTTCGGCCGTGACACCGCCGCCGTGACACCCGTCATGGCCAGTCGTTGAGACATGCTTTTACGGGCTGTGTAACGTCTTGTAAATCAATGGTTTGTAAAAGGCCGTCTTTTGTCCTGCAAAAGACGGCCTTTTATCATGCGAAAGCTTACCTTTTGCAGACCGAAAGCTTACCTCTTGCAATTCGTCCGAATTTCGGCGGCCGCGCCGCGGTGTGCTAAAAAAAGACAATTTAATGCAGTTTTAATGACAAACCGTCTTCGGTTACTCCAAAAATACTTATCTTTGTTGCGATTTTTTTTGATGTAAAAAGATATTTTTGATTTTTAGATGAACGTAATTACGAAAACAGTTTCATTGCCTGATGGAAGGACCATCAGCATTGAAACCGGGAAAGTGGCAAAACAGGCTGACGGCTCTTGCGTGCTGCGTATGGGCAACACCGTATTGCTCGCCACTGTTTGTGCCGCAAAAGATGCAGTTCCCGGAACAGATTTCATGCCTTTGCAGGTTG
>CALNFG010000214.1 GCA_939792625.1 uncultured Prevotella sp. | reverse complement strand
GGTAAACCGGGTCTTTACAAACTTATCTCAAGAGGAAAGACAAATCTTATTGTAGAAAAAGTTGACGAGACACACAAACGTCTTCCTATTTTTGCAAGTGACAGTGTTACAAGTCTTAATGACATTGCCATTTATACAGAGTCAGAAGACATCCCGTTGACTAAAGTTTTTGCCAGTGTGTTCAAAGAAGAAGGAGGAGAGCCGGTCAAGCTTAATTACAGAAAGTGCGAATCAAAGGAGTTGCGTGACTATTTCTCAATAATTCTTCCGGATTTTGACCGTGACCGTGTTCATGACAGTGACATAAAGAAGCTCTTGCAATGGTATGACACTTTGGTTAAATGTGGAATAACTGACTTTGACAGCACGAATGCTGAAGCCGGCAACGGTGAAAATGAAAAAGAAGGATAGATACAAGCTTGTATTGGAGCATTTCGAGAAAGAAATGCCTAGCGTAACAACCGAGCTTGAGTTTGGCAGTGTTTTCCAGCTTCTGGTATCAGTCATACTCAGTGCCCAATGCACAGACAAAAGGGTGAATATGGTTACCCCGTTGTTGTTTGAGCGTTATCCGGATGCACATACTATGGCTCAGGCAGAGCCTGATGAGGTATATGAATATATACGAAGTGTGTCGTATCCTAATTCAAAAGCGCGTCATCTTGTTGAGATGTCGCGTATGCTCATGGAAAAACATGACGGTGAGGTGCCGGGCTCGATGAACGAACTTCTCAAACTGCCCGGAGTAGGCCGCAAGACGGCAAATGTTGTACAGGCTGTTGCTTTCGGGCGTTCGGTGATAGCGGTTGACACACACGTCTTTCGTGTTAGTCACAGACTTGGTTTGGTGCCTAAGACTTGTGACACGCCGCTGAAAGTTGAAAAGGAATTAATGAAAAATATTCCTTTCGGGCAGGTTGCCGATGCGCATCATTGGCTGCTTTTGCACGGACGTTACGTATGTACAAGTCGTGTTCCTCATTGTGATAAATGTCCGTTCGACGCATTTTGTCCTAAAGTTATGGATGGCTCCAAACTTTAGTGAATGTTGCTTGAAATGTGACCAATTTTAAAATATCTGAAATATGCAGGCAAAGAGAATATTAAAATTCCTTACAGAAATAAAGGCCAATAACACTCGTGAGTGGTATGCGGCGCATAAGGATGAGTATTCTGCCGTTAGGCACGATTTTGAAGAAGGTGTAAGCAAGGCCATTGTACATATTGCCGAATTTGATTCTTCCATCAAACACATCACGGCAAAAGATGCAATGTTTAGATTTTATCGTGACACGCGGTTTTCGCCTGATAAATCTCCGTATAAGACACATTTCGGAGCATATATAGCCGCACATGGCAAAAAGGCTCTGCATGGAGGTTATTACATACATCTTGAACCTGGTCATTGCCTTGTTTCATGCGGAAATTATTGGTTGCCGACAAATATTCTTACGTCATGTCGTAATGAGATTATGGCAAATATAGACCAATGGCGTAAAATAGTTGAAGACAAGCGTTTCGTAAATATGTTTGGGCACCCGGGAGAGAATACCTGGGATTCACCAAAAGGTTTCGGGCTGGAGCGGCTGAAAACGGCTCCTGCCGGTTTCCCGCGTGATTATGAGTTCATACAATATATACGGATGAAAGACTTTTGCTGTTGGAAAGCAGTGCCTGACTCTTTTTTTGAAGGCGACCAATGGCTTGATGAAATGGCAAAGATATTAAAAGTGGGTAAACCAATGATGGATTTCATAAATTCTGTTATAGATGATTATGAATAATGATAAAAATCCTGTTACATCATAACAAGTAACAGGATTTTTTGTATATTTGCCAGCAGAGTATGTGGACAGGCTGTGGCACTGCTTTGATTAAAGTTCATATATGTCGGTGTGTTAACCTTTTCACATATTCATGTTTGAAGAATACTTATGTTTGATTAAAACCTTAGAGACTATGAAAATTGGTATTCCAAAAGAGATTAAGAACAATGAGAATCGCGTAGGCATGACTCCTGCCGGTGTGTCAGAGTTGGTAAAGCACGGCCATACTGTATATGTACAGTCAACCGCCGGTAATGGCAGCGGATTTCCGGATGAAGCGTATTTGAATGTTGGCGCACAGATTTTGCCGACAATAGAGGACGTATACGGTACTGCCGACATGATAGTAAAAGTAAAAGAGCCCATTGCTCCAGAATACGGTCTGATACGTAAAGGGCAGCTTGTATTCACTTACTTTCATTTTGCATGCAGCCGCGAACTTACTGAAGCTATGATAAAAAGCGGAGGCGTATGTCTGGCGTATGAGACAGTTCAGCTTGATGACGGTTCGTTGCCGTTGCTGACACCTATGAGTGAGATTGCCGGACGTATGGCAACGATAAACGGTGCGCACTATCTGCAAAAGACGAAAGGCGGTAAAGGCAAGTTGATTTGCGGAGTGCCGGGTGTACGGCCTGCAAAAGTTGTTGTCATAGGCGGCGGTATAGTAGGTCAGGCGGCTGCACGTGTAGCAGCCGGAATGGGAGCAGATGTCGTGATAACAGATATTTCTCTGCCTCTTCTGCATGACCTTTCAATCAACATGCCGGCAAATGTGAACACATTATATTCATCGAATCAGAATATC
The DNA here is from genome assembly GCA_939792625.1 of uncultured Prevotella sp. Taxonomy (GTDB): domain Bacteria; phylum Bacteroidota; class Bacteroidia; order Bacteroidales; family Bacteroidaceae; genus Prevotella. Next base: position 451 of record CALNFG010000214.1, on the reverse strand, counting down.
ATAAACGAAATAAAAGACGCCGATATCGTAATTGGAGCCGTGCTTGTTCCAGGTGACAAAGCTCCTAAGCTTATTACACGTGATATGCTCAAGACTATGGAGCCTGGCACAGTTCTTGTCGACGTTGCCATTGATCAGGGCGGATGCTTTGAAACGTCTCATCCCACGACTCACAGTGAACCTACTTATGTCGTAGATGACATTGTACATTATGCTGTGGCCAATATACCTGGAGCCGTGCCTAACACATCCACCATGGCTCTTACCAATGCTACACTGAAATATGCCGTGGCTTTGGCTGATAAAGGTTGGCAGCAGGCTTGCCGCGATGACGCAGCATTGTATAAAGGACTTAATTTGGTTGAAGGTAAGGTGGTGTATAAAGCTGTGGCAGACGTATTTGGTGTTCCTTATGAGGAAATACACCTTTAATCCGTCTTGTCAAATAGTT
>CALNFG010000213.1 GCA_939792625.1 uncultured Prevotella sp. | reverse complement strand
GAACCTGCCTGTCAAGGTAGTTCACCGTCGTGGCGCAGAAAAGCAAAGCACAAATAACCCAACGAAAGTTGGTCATCTTAGTAGTTTGAATCGGATTCATTATTTGTTGTTTTGATTAATAGTATCTTGTTTAAAAGTAAGTTTTGCGCAAAGTTACTGTTTTTTCATTAAAAAAATCATGCAGTCTCGTTAAATTAGTTTAACGAGACTGCATGGCTGTACATTTTAATTAAGATACCATAGCAGAATAAAATAAATCTCCGCTACAAACTCCTGATTTTCAAATAAAGTGCATCAGTCTTGGAAATACACTCTTTTCACACGGTTGCTGATGCTTGTCAGCACTTCATAAGGTATTGTCTGCATGACATCTGAAAGCACCGTCACGGGCAGACTGTCGCCGAAAATCTCAACCGAATCACCCTCTTTGCAGTCGATGTCGGTGACGTCTATCATGGCCACATCCATGCAGATGTTGCCGACATAAGGAGCTTTCTTGCCGTTTACGAGGCAATAACAGCGTCCGCAACCCAGCTTGCGGTTAAGTCCGTCGGCATAACCTATCGGTATTGCACCGATGAGACTGTCGCGCGTAAGTATACCCTTACGGCTGTAACCCACAGTCTCGTCTTTGGGCACGGCATGTATTTGCAGAATGGTGGTCTTCAATGTGCAGACATTGTTTATCACAGAATTGTCCCGGCTGTCGATACCGTAAAGACCGAGTCCCAGACGGCACATGTCGAGCTGCCGCTCGGGGAAATGCTCTATGCCGGCCGAATTGTCCATGTGGCGCAGTATCTTGTGACCGAAAGCAGCCTGCAGCCTGTCGCTGCCCTCCTTGAACAAGGCGAACTGACGGGCCGAGAAGTTGTCGAAATCATCACTGTCGGAGCCTACGAAATGTGAGAACACCGAACGCGGAATCACCGCATTCTGACTTTTAAGCCTGCCGATAAGCTCATCTATGTCGGTTTCGGGATTGAAACCGAGGCGGTGCATGCCCGTGTCGAGCTTTATATGCACGGGGTATCCCGTTATTCCTTCCTTGCGTGCAGCCTTAACCAGAGCGTCGAGCAAGCGGAAACTGTAAACCTCTGGTTCGAGGTCGTAGTCGAACATTGTCTTGAAAGCCGTCATCTCGGGATTCATTATCATTATGTTCGACGTGATACCGTTCTTGCGCAGCGTTACTCCCTCATCGGCCACGGCCACCGCAAGATAGTCCACACGGTGGTCCTGCAGCGTCTTGGCCACTTCAACCGCACCCGCGCCGTAGGCATCAGCCTTGACCATGCACACCAGTTTGGTAGACGGCTTCATGAAAGAACGGAAGTGATTAAGGTTTTTCACCACGGCGCCGAGATTAACTTCAAGTATAGTTTCGTGGACTTTCTGCTCAAGAAGTTCGGTCAGACGGTCAAAACTGAACTTGCGTGCGCCTTTTAGCAGAATGACTTCATCGCGCAGCGCCGCAAACTCCTGACTTGCGATAAACTCGTGACAGTCGTTAAAGAAATATTTCTCCGGCAGGTCTATCACGTCAGCATGCGCACCGATTTCAGGCCCTATGCCCACAAATTTCTGCACTCCGCGCTTCTTTGCCAGGTCTGACACCTCCTTATACAATGCGCTGCCGTCTTTTCCGCTCTGATAAATGTCACTCAGAATGAGCGTACGCTTGCGTCCGGCATGGTCAGGCCTGCGATTCATGAAGTCGAGAGCTATGTCGAGCGAATTGATGTCTGAGTTATACGAATCGTTTATAAGGGTGCATCCGCGCTGTCCCTGTTTCACCTCAAGACGCATGGCCACCGGCTCTAAGGCCGGCATGCGTGCCGCTATCGTGGCGGCGTCAATACCGAAATAAAGAGCCACGGCCGCGCATGTCACAGAGTTTGCCACCGATGCCTCGTCGATAAACGGCAGCGTGTAGGTGCCTTCCGAGCCGTCGAAAACATAGTTCACAGTGGTTGACAGTCCGCTCTTTATGACAGATTTCACAAACATCCGCACCGACGGCTCCTTCATCGACCACGCTATCCGGCTGCCCTTGTAGTCCAGTTCCGCCACACACCGTCTTACCGTATCGTCGTCATACGGATAGACTATTACCTCTGTGTCATGAAAGAGCTGCAGCTTTTCCATGCACTTTTCCTCCATAGAGGAGAAATTCTCCTGATGTGCTGCGCCGAGATTGGTCAGCACGCCCACCGTGGGCTGTATGATGTCGCGCAGCGCGGCCATCTCCCCTTTGCGGCTGATGCCGGCCTCAAAGACACCCACACGGCTCTTGTCGTTCAGCAGCCACACCGACAGCGGCACGCCTATCTGCGAATTATAGCTGCGCGGACTGCGCGTTACAACCATTGAAGGAGACAGCAGCTGGTAGAGCCACTCTTTGACAACAGTCTTGCCATTGCTGCCGGTTATGCCGACAACGGGTATGTCGAACTCGTCACGGTGGCGCTCGGCAAGGCGCTGCAGAGCCTCTACCGCGTGCGGCACTTTAAGGAAATTGGCATCGGCATATTCTGTATCGTGTCCGGCCGGTAATTCTTCCACAACAAAACTGCGCACCCCGCGGCGGTAAAGATCGGATATATACCTGTGTCCGTCGTTGCGTTCGGAGTGTATGGCGAAAAACAGTGTTTCCTCAGGGAAGCATACGCTGCGGCTGTCGGTAAGTATCCAGCTTACGCGGCTGTCGGCCGTGCCGTAGCGTCGGGCGCCGATGAGCGTCGTTACTTTTTCAATAGTGTAAGACATTTTTTCTTTTTTCTTTTACAGGCTGACGGTATGACGGGCGTCATGTCTTTTTCACCGGACATGCCGTAAACTAACCCCGACACTCATGCCGGCCGATTTGTTTACTTGATTTATAGTACAAAGTTCGGATATTTTTTTGAGAATTCCTCAACTTTTAACATTGTTTTATTCATGAATTCCTTATACTCTGCCGACTCCGGGCGAAACGGCCTGTGGGCGAGAGCCTCTTTCAGCGGACGCCATTCATCGACAAACCGCTTGGCTTCGGCCGAGAAATAGGCATCGGAGAACACCTCCCATATATACTCAACGGCCTGTGCCGAGGG
>CALNFG010000212.1 GCA_939792625.1 uncultured Prevotella sp. | reverse complement strand
AAATAAAACATAAAATACTTGTGACTTTCAGTCGTTTCGAGTAATTTTGCACGATAAAGATATATAATAATGTGAGATAAAAAACATTTCACCACAATCCAATGGTCATGTGGTATAACATGACATCACAACATGCGCCACTAACATACGCATAGTACACATTAACTCGCAAACACAAACATAAGAAATGAGAAAAAGCTCATTATCAGCAATAACGATAATATCTGCAGCCATGATGATGGCTGCATCGTGTGGCGGAAATTCTGCCAAAAGCGGTAACAGCAAAGACAGTATTACATTTGACAGCATAAAAGTAGATTCTACTCTCTCGCTGTCTGAAGACACAGCCGGACCGAAATGTCACGTCAGTCTGTGCCTGACCTACGCGAAAGGGAAAAACGCCGATTTCATAAATGACTCCATCATACGTTCAGGAATATTGAGTCCGGACTATTTCTCAATAACGTCACAGAAGCTCTCTCCGGAAGAAGCGGCAGACTCATTTGTGGCAAGATACCTCACTGAATACGAACGTGACTATGGTGAGATGTACAGGGCGGATAAAAGCCACGGTGCGGCATACAACTGTGAATACATCGTAAAAACAAACGTTTTAGATGACAGTGAAAAATATTACACGTATATAGCAAACGTGTATAGTTATGGCGGCGGAGCCCACGGCAGCTCAGTAATCGTGGCACGAAACATAGATATAAGGACAGGAAAGATAGTCTCATTGAAAGACATCTTTGTACCGGGATACGAGCAAGAACTTAACGATCTGATAATAAAAGCGTTATGCAAAAAATATAATGCAGCTGACATCAATGCACTGCGAAACAGGACTATATTCATGGGCATAGATGTATATGCACCAGACAATTTTATCATAGGCGACAATGACATCACGTTCATTTACTCACCTGACGAAATTGCAAGTCATGCCGAGGGAGAAATCAGAGCGACAATAAAAAACAGCGAACTTGAAAAATTGTTCAGAAAATAACGGTGTTGCCGCAGCAGTTTACCGATTTTCACAAAACAGTATAATAACAACAGAGTATAAATGGATATTATATTAAAATATTTTCCCGACCTTTCAGAGACACAACGTAATCAGTTTGCAGCATTGGCTGATCTTTACAGAGACTGGAACAATAAAATAAATGTAATATCACGAAAAGATATTGACAATCTGTATGAACATCACGTATTACATTCTCTGGCAATAGCAAAAGCAATAAAATTCAGAGCAGGAACAAAAATCCTTGATTTGGGAACCGGCGGCGGCTTTCCGGGAATACCACTTGCAATAATGTTTCCTGAATCGCAATTCAGACTGATAGATGGTACGGGAAAAAAGATTCTCGTAGTAAATGAAATATCAAAAGCGATAGGGCTTGAAAACTGTGAAGCCGAACAGATAAGAGGGGAAAACGAAAAGCAGAAGTATGACTTTATTGTAAGCCGCGCAGTCATGCCTCTGCCTGACCTTGTAAAACTGATAAAAAAGAACATTGCAAAACCCCAGCACAACTCCTTACCCAATGGATTAATGTGTCTGAAAGGCGGTAATGTAAACGAAGAAATTAAACCTTTCAAACATATAGCCGACATAACAGACATCAGCACATTGTTCAATGAAGAATGGTTTAAACAAAAATATCTGATTTATCTTCCTTTATGAACAATGCAGGTCAACTAAAATAAACTTAAACGATGCTCAATATACAAAGATTCGTATGTAACATGTTCCAAGAGAACTGTTATGTAGTAAGTGACAGCAGTAAAGAATGTGTAATCATAGATTGTGGTGCGTTCTTCAATGAAGAGAAAAAAGCCATATCTGATTATATAGATAACAATAAACTAACCCCCATACACCTGCTATGTACGCACGGACATGTAGACCATAACTTTGGTAATAAGTTTATTTATGACACTTTCGGCCTGAAACCAAGAGTAAGTCTGAAAGACGAACAGCTGATGAACAATCTCAACACACAGGCTGAGGCCTTTATAGGCAAAGTTGTTGATGAGAAATTTCCGACAATAGGAAAAGAGTTGTCTGAAAACGAAACAATAAAATTCGGCAATCATACCTTAAGCATCATACCGACTCCGGGACATACCCCCGGTTCTGTTTTCCTGTATTGCAGTGAAGAATCATTGGCCTTTTCAGGAGATACCTTATTCCAAATGAGCATAGGAAGAACGGATTTGGCTTTAGGCAATTTTGATGACATAATGCTAAGTCTGGCGCATATAGCAAAAGTTCTGCCACCTGAGACCACCATTTTACCCGGACACGGAAGCAAAACCAACATGAAAGATGAAATTAAATACAATCCATATCTGAAACATCATGACTGATAAAATAATTATGGGCATAGACCCGGGAACTAATGTCATGGGATATGGTCTGCTAAAGATATGTGGCAACAAGGCAGCAATGATGGCGATGGGCGTTATTGATATGCGTAAAATACATGACCCATACTTGAGATTAGGCAGAATTTTTGAACGGATAACAAGTATCGTTGAAGAATTTCTTCCTGATGAAATGGCAATTGAAGCTCCATTCTTCGGTAAAAACATTCAATCTATGCTCAAATTGGGAAGGGCGCAGGGAGTAGCCATTGCCGCAGCAATACATCATGGAATTCCTATCCACGAATATGCCCCTTTGAAAATTAAAATGGCTATTACCGGACAAGGACTTGCATCAAAAGAACAAGTTGCCGGAATGTTGAAGCGTCTGCTTAATCTAAAAGACGAAGACATAACACCATTCATGGATGCAACTGATGCTTTGGCCGCCGCATACTGTCATTTCATGCAAGCAGGAAAACCGACCACAGACAATAAATATGACAGCTGGAAAGATTTTGTCAACAAAAACAAAAATAGAATAAGATGCAATGGTTTATAGTATTCATAATCATTATTTGTGCCATAACATACGCATCTTTGCGGATATATAAAACTTTGACATCAAAAAACAGCGCATGCTCCGGTTGTCCGTTGAAAGACGCATGTAGTAAAAATAAAACAAATATTACATGCACTGACAAAAATTACAGTGCCGGAAAAACAAAAACAAGTAAACAGATCTATGG
>CALNFG010000211.1 GCA_939792625.1 uncultured Prevotella sp. | reverse complement strand
TTCCTCGAAAAGGGCATCAAGATGGGCGCAGCCAACTCTATCCTCATCAAGGTTAACCAGATAGGCTCGCTGACCGAGACTCTCGACGCCATCGAGATGGCTCACCGTCACGGCTACACAACAGTGACATCTCACCGTTCGGGCGAGACCGAGGACACAACGATAGCCGACATCGCCGTGGCAACCAACTCAGGCCAGATAAAGACCGGCTCGATGAGCCGCACCGACCGTATGGCCAAGTACAACCAGCTCATCCGCATCGAGGAGCAGCTCGGCGACACTGCACGTTACGGATATGCAAAACTGAAATAAATCTCTGATTATAAAGACGTAAGGAAGGTCGTGCCCATGCACGGCCTTTCTTTATTTGTTACTTATGGACAGCAAGTTGCATCTGTTGCCCGCGGGACATCCGCTGCCGACCGGATTTACCGACCCCTTCTGCTACGAGCCGCATCCGTTGTGCCGCATGGCGGCCGGCGGGGTAAAGGCGTATATCGAAAGCCGCGCCGATTTGCTGGCCGACGCCGGCCGCGGAAAGATGTTCGGAGTGCTTGTCGTCACCGACGGCGACGGCCGCACGGGATATCTTGCGGCATTCTCGGGACTGCTGGCCGGCGGCAACGGCCACGACTTCTTCGTGCCGCCGGTGTTCGACGCCATGCGTCCCGGGGGATACTTCAAGACCCGCGAGGCCGAAATCGACGGGATTAACCGGCGCATAGACTCGCTGGCAGGCTCGGCAGACTATCTTGCGGCCGTGCGCGCGAGAGAGCGGTGCAGGAGCGACAACGCCGCCTGCGAAGCGGCTTTCAGGCAGAAGATGGACGAGGCCAAGGAGCGCCGCGACGCCATCCGCCGCAGTGACAGCCCGATAACGCCCGACGTTGAGGCCGCAATGATACGCGAGAGCCAGTTCATGAAGGCCGAGCTTAAACGCATGCGCCGGCAGGCCGGCGAGCGGCTGGCTGCCGCATCAGCCGCGGCAGACGCCGTTGAAGACGAGATAAAGCAACTGAAAGCCCGCCGCAGGGCCATGTCTGACAGTCTGCAGCAGTGGCTCTTCTCGCACTACTCCATGCTCAACGCCCGCGGCGAGCGGCGCAGCCTGCCAAGCATCTTTGCCGACACGCCCCGGCGGGTGCCGCCTGCCGGCGCCGGTGACTGTTGCGCCCCGAAGCTGTTACAGTATGCTTACCTCAACGGCATGCGGCCCGTGTGCATGGCCGAGTTCTGGTGGGGCGAGTCGCCCGCCCGCGAGGTGCGCCACCATCTGCACTACTATCCGGCCTGCCGCGGCAAGTGTCTGCCCATACTGCGGCACATGCTGCAGGGGCTCGACGTGGAACAGGGCGGAGCGGAGAGTGCGGTGTGCCGGCCGCTCGAGATTGTGTATGAGGACAGATGGATAACCGTGGTCGACAAGCCGGCGGGAATGATGTCGGTGCCGGGCAGGAACGGCGGCGAGTCAGTTACCGGCCTGCTGCGCGACAGATACCGCGACAGCCCGCAGACCATGCCCGCCCACCGCCTTGACATGGACACATCGGGGCTGCTCGTGGCCGCACGCGACGCCGAAACGTACAAGGCGCTGCAGGCGCAGTTTGCCGCACGCACGGTGAGCAAGCGCTATGTGGCCCTGCTCGAAGGCGTTGCCGACAGGCCGCCGCAGGGCATTATCAGTCTGCCCCTTATGCCCGACCCGCTCGACAGACCGTATCAGAAGGTGGACCGCGGTGCGGGCAAGACTGCCGTCACGCGCTATCGCATGGTGGGGACCCAGGACGGCATGACGCGCGTGGAACTGTTCCCCCTGACCGGACGCACCCACCAGCTGCGCCTGCACTGCGCCCATGCCGACGGACTGGGTGTGCCCATCAAGGGCGACCGCCTGTACGGTCACGGCGGTGGACGCCTCTGCCTGCACGCCGAGGCGATAACTTTCGTGCATCCCGCCACGGGCAGGCAGATGACCTTCGAGCGTAAGGCCGAGTTCTGATAAAGGGATGCGACATCTTGAAATGCCAAAACGACAAAGATATGGACAAAGAACGAGACATGAAATGGAAGACGCTGAAGAGCGAGTATCTGATACGCAGACCGTGGCTGACGGCCAGACGCGACACCGTAGAACTGCCCACGGGCGTGGTGAACGACGAGTATTACGTGCTGGAGTATCCGACGTGGGTCAACGTCATAGCCGTGACCGCCGACGGCAGGTATGTGTTCATCCGCCAGTACCGCCACGGCATCGGCGAGACCGGCACCGAGATTGTGGCCGGCGTGTGTGAGGAGGGAGAGCGGCCCGAGGACGCCGCCCGCCGCGAACTCATGGAGGAGACAGGCTATGCGGGAGGCTCGTGGCGCGAACTGACGGTGCTTTCGGCCAACACAAGCACGATGAACAACGTGTGCCACTGCTTTGTGGCCATGGGCGTGGAGAAGGCCGGCACGCAGCATCTCGACCGCACCGAGGACATCGACGTGTGCCTGCTGACCGGTGACGAAGCTTTTGCCCTGCTTGCCGACGACAAGATACGGCAGAGCCTCATGGCCGCGCCGCTGTGGAAGTATTTCTTCGAGAAGCGTGCCGCCGCAGCTTCAGGAAAGTGACACACAGCCGGACCCGCCGCAGTTGCAACGTCAGTGTATATGACTGATAATCAGCATGGTTGCGAAAGACGGTGTCCTGCCGTCGTCCTGAATAATAGGATGTAGTCAGCACATGTCAAAAAGAAAGCCCGTGAGCAGTCTTTTGCAGGACGTCTCACGGGCTTTCTGTCTTATTGTTTTGCCAGTCAGTTCAGAGCATCGTTAAGTTCGGCTCCGGGTTTGAATTTTGCAACCTTCTTGGCAGCTATCTGTATCTTTTCCTTATTGCGGGGGTTGATGCCTTCGCGTGCGGGGCGCTCGTTAACGCTGAACGTACCGAAACCTACCAGCGAGATTTTGTCGCCGGCAACCAATGCGTCCTTTATGGCTTCAACAGTGGCGTCGAGAGCCTTCTTTGCATCGGCTTTGGCCAGTCCTGAACCGGTAGCTATTTTTTCAATAAGTTCTGTTTTGTTCATAATAATCTGTTGTTAAATTGTTAGTATTCAAAGTGTTTATCGAATTATGTCTCG
>CALNFG010000210.1 GCA_939792625.1 uncultured Prevotella sp. | reverse complement strand
GTCCCTACATTGGATGTATTCAATTTATGTTCGTCTTTACGGTAAAAGTTCTTTCCATCCAACAGATTTGCGGATGAACCGCTTTCTTGTGATTAAGAGCAGTGAACGGCAGTCGTGCATGTTAGGGCGCGTAATCCGCAACCCTGTTTTTCCTGACTTCTTAATGTCCGTTTTCCGTCAGAGTTTGCCGCCGTAGCACAGGTCGCCGGCGTCGCCGAATCCGGGCACGATGTACTTATGCTCGTTCATGCCGGGGTCGATGGCGGCACACCATACGGTGGTCTTGTCGCCGGGGAAGGTGTTGCGGACATGCTCTATGCCTTCGGGCGCGGCTATGACGCAGGCCACGTGGATGCGCTTGGGCGTGCCGCGGGTGATGAATGCCTTGTAGCCCAGCTCCATAGAGCCGCCCGTGGCCAGCATGGGGTCGGCTATGATGAGGGTCTTGCCGTCGACCGACGGCGTGGCGAGGTACTCCACGTGGATGCCCACCTCGGTGTGGCTCTCGTCCTTGTACTCGCGGTAGGCGCTGACGAAGGCGTTGCCGGCGTGGTCGAACACGTTGAGGAAGCCGTTGTGGAAGGGCAGTCCGGCGCGGAATATCGTGGCCAGTATTATCCTGTCCGCCGGCACGCTGACGCTCGCCGTGCCCAGCGGCGTGGTTACGTCGCGCGGCTCGTAGTCGAGCGTCTTGCTTATCTCGTAGGCCATCATCTCGCCCACGCGGGTGATGTTGTTGCGGAAGAGCAGGCGGTTTTGCTGGTAGCCGGCGTCGCGCATCTCGGCCATGTACTGGTTGATGATAGAGTTCTGTTTGCTGAGGTCAATTATCTTCATTGTGGTTTGTGTTATTTGTTTGCTGTTGCAAAAATACTGCAAAACAAATGGCATTGCAAAGTATATACATAAAATTATAATATTTATGTACCGATTTTTGTTGACGTACAATGTTTGGGGATTTAATATTTTCCGTGTGCAAATGTTGTTTTATTTAATATCGTCCATTTCAAGTATTTATTAAGATTTTAGCTTTGAATTTTGAAAATTGCAAATATATCTGTATTTTTGTGCGGGAGCCGCACATGGAGATGCGTTTTAAAATAACTTAAATTAAGAATATGTTATGAAGAAGTTTTTGTTTGTAATCATACTCTGCGTAACGGCAGTAATATTGACCGGTTGTCAATCGGATACAAAAGATGCAGTTCAACAGACACCGACGGCCGCAACAGTTTCTGATTTGGCCAAGAAATATGTTGAAGACAGCATATATATTGAACTTGACGTTTACGGATTGGCTGACTGTATTGCAAAATCGCACACGCGCTCGGTTTCGGTCAATCAAGAAGATATGGCTAAGATGAAAGCAGCTCTTTACAGGTTTTACAGTCATGTGGAACTTGTTGGTGATACTTATATTTGCAATTTAACCTCGGCTGAGGAAATAAACGTGTCACAAGGCGTTTATACGGCTTTGCAGAACAACCTTACTGACATGAATAACACCATACAGCAATTTAAGAAAGAAGGAAAAGAACTATACATTCAGAAAGTTGATACAACTTACCTCAATTCACTCCTTGAATAATGTTATGGAAACGTACAAAATCCACAGTCTGCCAAATCACCGGTGGCATTGGCGGATTGTGGATTTTGTATGAAGAACAAACATAAATGTACAATGCAAGTGTTTTGCCTCCTGATTTTTGCAAACTGCAAGTTGCAAAACGTTTGCGGCTCGTTAAAAAAGTTTCTTGAATTTATGCCGCTTCGCCTATTTCGTAAAGAAATTCGGGAGCCAGGTCAGCACCGTTGGCCCACTCAATGGTAACGGGCGTAAGACCGTACTGTACGAATTTGTTTTTATCGAGAAGTTCTCCGAACACTTCGCCATGCAAATATGGTTTCAAGTCAACCGTTTTCACGACACCGTCATTAAACGTAAGGCGGAGCGTATAATCTTTTACATAATCAACATCTACAACCTTTAACATAACTAATCATTTCTCCGGCATAAATCTTTGTCTTTTTATTCAGACGCAAATATATGAAAATATCACGACATATAAAAATTAATTCTTTATTTAACGAGCATCTTCTTTGCCGTTCCGTCGCGAATACTTCACAATGATGATGCCGCGCGGCGGCTTGCGCGGCGTGGCCGGGTATGACGGTAAGCGGACAGTGGTTGTGTCAAAACGTTATGCGTTTGTATAATTTGGTTAAAATATAAAATGTGTCGTTGTTTTTATTTGTTTTGTTGATAAATAATCAGTATGTTTGCGATATGAAAAGAAAAAATTTGATAATTTGTGCTTTGCTTCTGTTTGTCATGTTCTCGTGTTCAAATGAGAACGATGACCGGGAGCGTCACGTGATGAAAGACGGCAAGGCTGTTTATACCGGTGTTGACGTAAGATTCTACGGCGACAAAGACGCTTTCCGCGGTGCTGTTTTGGAGAATACAGAGCGTCGGGACAGTGTGGACGACGAATTGAAGTGGGAAAAGGATTCTTTATACGGATATGACGGTGGCATTGAAACCGTTGACTGGGAAAAAGCCGAGTTCGGCCCGTGGATAAGCGGTTACGGCCTGAGTCCCGATAAATTATATTTTGTCTCCACTCTCAAGATTTCAAAACGTATACCTGCCACTTATGAGGATTGGGTGGCGCCAGGAGAATATTTCAAGAATGATGAAGATTCGATAGGTACTGATGCGGATACTGATAAGATAGGTTTCCGTCTTGATACAAATATAAGTCGCGGATATTATGAGGCCGTCACATGGATAAAATGTATCTCGTATGACGGAGAGGGAAATACGGTGGACGTCTATTTCCCGGTAAGTCCCGAAAAATTGAAGTGGAAGTACTTCAAGACGAAGGCTATATGGTGACGTGCGTCATTAATTAAATGTAAAGGATTTGCTTTTATCCGGAAGGGGTAAACGGCAAATCCTTTTTTGCAAACTGCAAGTTGCAAAACGTTTGCGGCTCGTTTAAAATTTTGATACTTTAACCTAAAAACACTTTACAGGCGTGATTTTTGCGCGGCCCGGCGATTGCATTATGACAGAAAATTAGTAACTTTGCCGGCGATTTAAGTAAGGTGACAAATTTTATTCCGCAGAAAGAAATTTTACTTCTTAATACTATCAATAAAATGGCAAATTTAGATTTAAGCAAGTATGGAATCGTGGATGTGAAGGAAGTGCTTCACAACCCGTCTTACGAGGTATTGTTTGAAGAGGAGACAAAAGAAGGTCTTA
>CALNFG010000209.1 GCA_939792625.1 uncultured Prevotella sp. | reverse complement strand
TGTGAATGAGTAAAAATTAGTACTTTTGCGGTCGATTAAAAATGAACTGCAAAAACAAGTTGCAATGAATATATCGTATAAATGGCTTAAAGATTACGTAGACTTCGATTTGACTCCGCAAGAAGTATGCGACGCTCTTACATCTGTAGGTCTTGAGGTAGATGCTCTTGAAGAAGTACAAGGCGTAAAAGGCGGATTAAAAGGATTATATGTCGGTAAGGTTCTGACATGTGAGCCTCATCCAAATTCAGATCATCTTCATATAACAACTGTTGATATCGGACATGATTCTCCGTCACAAATTGTGTGCGGCGCACCGAATGTGGCCGCCGGCCAGAAAGTTATTGTTGCTGATTTAGGCTGTATTCTTTATGACGGTGACAAAGAGTTTGTGATAAAGAAGTCAAAATTGCGCGGCGTTGAAAGTTTCGGCATGATATGTGCCGAGGATGAAATCGGTATAGGCACAAGCCATGACGGAATTATCGTGCTTCCCGAAGATGCTCCGATAGGCCAGCCGGCAGCTGAATATTATAATCTGGAAAGTGACTGGCTGATAGAGATTGATATTACAGCTAATCGTGCCGATGCTCTTTCACATTGGGGTGTAGCACGTGATTTATATGCATGGCTCATACGCAACAGTTATAAAACGGCATTGCATCGTCCCGGATGTGAGGCCTTCGTTGTTGATTCAAACAGTTTGCCTATCGATGTGACAATAGAAAACAAAGATGCCTGTAAACGATATGCGTGTGTAAGTATTACCGATTGTGATGTAAAAGAAAGCCCTGAATGGCTGCAAGAAAGATTGCGCACAATAGGTTTGCGCCCGATAAATAATATCGTTGACATAACAAATTATATCATGATGGCCTATGGCCAGCCTCTGCATTGTTTTGATGCTGACATGGTAAAGGGTAATCATATTATTGTAAAGACCATGCCCGAAGGTACCCCGTTTGTTACACTTGACAACGTAGAACACAAATTGGGAACACACGATCTGGCAATTTGCAATAGTGAAGATGCAATGTGCATCGCCGGTGTATTTGGCGGAAAAGGTAGTGGAACTTATGAAACAACAAAAAACGTTGTACTTGAAAGTGCTTATTTCCATCCGACATGGATACGCAAAAGCGCACGGCGCCATGGATTAAGTACTGACGCTTCATTCCGTTTTGAACGCGGAATAGACCCTAATGGTATCATTTATGCTTTAAAGCAGGCTGCAATAATGTGCAAAGAATTGGCCGGAGGAAAGATTTCAATGGAAATAAATGATGTATATCCGGAGCCGATAAACGATTTTAAGGTCGCACTGAAATATGATTATGTCAACAGCCTGATAGGTAAGAATATCGAACCAGAATTGGTAAAAAAGATTGTTGTAAGTCTGGATATGAAGATAGACAATGAATCTGACGAAGGTCTGGATCTGAGTATACCTCCATATCGCGTTGATGTGCAACGTCCTTGTGATGTCGTTGAAGATATTCTTCGCATATACGGATATAATAATGTTGAGATTCCTACACAGTTGAAAAGTTCGCTTGTCATTAAGGGAGATGAAGACAAAAAACATAAATTGGAGAATATTATAGGCGAACAGCTTGTAGGCTATGGATTCAATGAGATATTCAATAATTCTCTTACAAAAAGCGCATATTATACGGAGCTTAATCATTATCCAGCCGTAAATCTTGTCAAGATAATGAATCCGTTGAGTTCTGATCTTAATGCAATGCGTGAAACATTGCTTTTTGGCGGACTTGAAAGTATTGCATATAATGCAAACAGGAAGAATTCCGATCTGCGATTCTTTGAAGTGGGTAATATATATAAGTTCTCACCAGACAAAAAGAACGCAGAGAATCCGATGCTTGCATATAAAGAAGAAACGCATATCGGCCTTTGGATTACAGGTAAGCGCATTCATGGCAGTTGGGCCCATCCTGACGAAGAATCATCTTTCTATGAATTGAAAAGTTATGTTGACAACATCATACGCCGTGTCGGTATAGCTCAAAATTCAATAATTATCAGCCAAAGTGATAATGATGTATTCAGTACGGGACTGACTTATTCTGACAGGAATGGTAAAGTATTTGTTGAAATCGGTATCATCAACAAGAAACTACAAAAGAAGTTTGACATAGGCAGTACTGTATATTATGCTGACATTCATTGGAATACCGTAGTAAAGACTGTACGTAAAAAGACTATCAGCTTCCATGAAATCAGTAAATATCCTATAGTAAGCCGTGACCTTGCATTGTTGATTGATAAGAATATAAAGTTCAGCGAAATTGAGAAAACGGCATGCTCTGCTGAAAAGAAATTTTTAAAGAATGTAGAGTTGTTTGATGTCTATGAAGGCAAAAATCTGCCGGAAGGCAAGAAAAGCTACGCCGTGAACTTTATTCTTCAGGATGAAGAAAAGACATTGGCCGACAAGCAGATTGATGCAATCATGACAAAAATAATAAACGCACTTAAGAATAATCTAAAAGCAGAATTGAGATAAGACTAAATAAATAATAAGATATGGGAAGAGCATTTGAATATCGTAAAGCAACAAAGTTGAAAAGATGGGGCCACATGGCCAGAACATTTACAAAAATAGGAAAGCAAATTGCTATAGCAGTAAAAGCCGGTGGACCTGATCCTGACAATAATCCTCATCTGCGCTCAATCATATTGAATGCCAAGCGTGAGAACATGCCTTTAGAAAATGTAAAGCGTGCAATCAAGAACGCTATGGGCAAAGATCAAAGCGACTACAAGGAGGTAACTTATGAAGGATACGGACCTCACGGAATTGCAATATTTGTAGATGCCGCTACAGATAATACTACACGTACTGTCGGAAATGTAAGAGCCATATTCAACAAGTTCAACGGCAATCTTGGGACAATGGGAAGTCTTTCATTCTTGTTTGATCATAAATGTGTGTTTACATTCAAGAAGAAAGATGATGTGGATATGGATGAGATGATACTTGATCTGATTGATTATGGTGTTGAAGATGATTATGACGTTGATGATGAATCAGGAGAAATAACAATTTATGGAGATCCGAAGAGTTTTGGCGAAATACAAAAACATTTGGAAGAAAATGGTTATGAAGTGACAGGAGCTGAATTTACACGCATACCCAATGATCTTAAAGATGTAACCCCTGAAGAACGTGAGACAATTGACAAGATGGTTGATCTGCTCGAAGACGATGACGATGTGCAGAATGTTTATACAAACATGAAACCTGAAGAAAAATATTTATTTAATATTGTTTAATCG
>CALNFG010000208.1 GCA_939792625.1 uncultured Prevotella sp. | reverse complement strand
GAATAGAGCATACTCAACCTTGCAAAGACAATATAAATCATGAACCTGATCCGAAATATTGTCCTTGTTGAATTTTACATTTTTTACTGCGAATCAATATTGCCGCAAAGCTGAAAGCAGTTCATTGTTTTCACTCTTGCGCCCTATGGTTATGCGTAAACAATTTCCGCAAAGAGCTACTTTTGAGCGGTTTCTTACTATTATTCCACGAGCTTCAAGATAGTTATATACAGCTTGTGCGTCATTTACTTTTATAAGGACAAAATTTGCATCCGTCGGATATGTCTTGATGCAAAATGGCAACATTTTGAAAGCTTCAATCATGCGGTCACGTTCTATCAGAATGATCTTCACCCACTTCTCCACATCATACGGTTCTTTTAATATTTCCAAAGCCTGTTTTTGTGTAAGTGTATTGATATTATAGGGATACTTTACTTTATTGAAAATCTCAATAATCTCATGCGATGCAAATGCCATACCAAGTCTTATGGCTGCACATCCCCATGCCTTGCTGAATGTGTTCAAAACGATGAGATTTGGATATTTTTCCAATTCAAGTCGCAACGGTACTTCTGAGGAAAAATCCGAGTAAGCTTCGTCAACAACACATAAGCCATCAAATCGTTCAATTGTTTTTATTATTTCTTCACGGCGTATGTTGTTGCCTGTAGGATTGTTGGGCGAACATATCCAAATAAGCTTTGTTTTTGAATTACAACGTGCCAATAGCCTGTCTGCTGTGGTTTGAAAGTGGTCATCAAGTAATACCGGACGGTATTCTACGTCATTGATATTGGCACAGACTTTGTACATGCCATAAGTAGGCTCTATTGCAACCACATTATCTATTCCCGGACGTGTAAAACATCTGTAAGCAAGATCAATGGCTTCATCAGAGCCGTTGCCGAGAAATATCCGATCTTCTTTGACGCGTTTTATTTTTGCAATCTTTTCTTTCAGTTCTCTTTGTAAAGGGTCTGGGTATCGGTTATATGGTACATTATAAGGATTTTCATTGGCGTCAAGAAATATTTTAGCTTCCTTTCCTCCATATTCATCTCTCGCACTGCTGTAAGGTTTCAGCTTCAGTATATTGGGTCGTGTAAGTTCTGATAAAGGTCTCATTTCAAATAAAAGTTAAGTCATGATTTGTCATAAGATTAAGATATTGAGTATATCAAATGCCATTAAGCCTTAATGTCATTGCGTTTTTATGCGCATACAGCTGTTCGTTTTCAGCCATGATTTCTACGGTGCGACCGATATTTCTGATACCTTCTGCCGTAATATGCTGGAATGTGATTTTCCTGTTAAAACTGTCAAGATTCACTCCGCTGTATGCAGTTGCGTATCCGTGCGTGGGCAGAGTGTGATTAGTGCCACTGGCATAATCGCCAGCACTCTCACAGGCATAATTCCCTATAAATACACTTCCTGCATTAATCACTTTTTCTGCGAGAGCCTCACTGTCAGAGGTCGTTATTATTAAATGTTCCGGAGCGTATGTGTTGCTTAACCCGATTGCTTCTTCCGTATTTTTTACAACAATGAGTTTACTTTTTGAAAGGCTTTCCGCAGCTATTTCTCTTCGCGGCAAGCGTTTAAGTTGTATATTAATTTCCTTTTGAACATAAGCCAACGTCTTTTCAGACGTTGTTATCAGCATTACCTGTGAATCTATGCCATGTTCTGCTTGCGAAAGCAAATCTGCTGCAATATATGCAGGATTGCTTGAATCGTCGCTTATTATACATACTTCTGATGGACCTGCAGGCATGTCGATGGCGACATCATGAAGAGATACTTGCTGTTTTGCAGTCATGACATAGCGGTTGCCCGGACCGAAAATTTTATAGACCTTAGGTACACTCTCTGTTCCGTAAGCCATTGCGCCGATAGCCTGAACACCTCCGATTTTAAAAATATTGTTTACGCCTGCAATTTTGGCTGCTGCCAAAATTGCAGGATTGATTTTTCCGTCAGCCGATGGCGGAGTACATAAAACAATTTCAGAACATCCTGATATTTTTGCAGGGGTAGCTAGCATCAGTACTGTGCTAAAAAGTGGAGCAGTGCCTCCCGGTACATATAAACCGACTTTTTCTATCGGTACACTTTTCTGCCAACAGGTAATTCCCGGTTGGGTTTCAATTTTTCTTATGGGTATGTGTTGTGCCGCATGAAATTTATAAATATTGTTATATGCCATTATAAGAGCATCATACAATTCTTTTGATATTTGAGCGACTGCTTCGTCAATCTCGTCTACGCAGACACGCAGTGAGCTTAGCGATACATGGTCAAACATCTTTTCATATTTTTTTACAGCATCGTCTCCGTATGCTTTCACTTCTTCCAGTATCCGGCCTACACTTTCATCAAGATTTTCAGAAGAAGTCTCAGGCCGTGATATAATTGAGGCCCATTCTTCATGTGTAGGATATTTATATATTTCCATAACCGTGTTCCCTTTCATCACAATATCATCTTTTCTATCGGAGTAACCAATATACCTTGGGCACCCATATTTTTCAGCTTACCTATAATTTCCCAAAAACGTTTTTCATCAAGAACTGTATGTACAGAACACCAATCTTTATCCGCAAGCGGTATTACAGTCGGACTTTTCAGTCCAGGCAATGTGTTGATTATGTCATCCAGTCTTGTTTTGGGCACGTTCATCCTAACATATTTCTTATCTTCGGCATTACGTACGGCCTTGATTCTGAACAGTATGTCATCCAGCATTTTGCGTTTCTCTTCATCAAGATGCTTGTTGGCTATCAATACTGCTTCGCTCTTCATCACCACTTCTACTTCTTTAAGATTGTTGCTGATAAGGGTTGAGCCGCTGCTTACAATGTCGAATATGCCATCGGCAAGACCTATTCCGGTACTTATTTCGACACTTCCTGTTATCACATGGATTTCTGCATTAATACCGTTTTTGTCAAGGTATTCTTGTAATATTGTCGGGTATGAGGTTGCTATTCTCTTATTTTCAAACCACTTCAGACCTTTATAATCTTCAGATTTAGGTATGGCGAGAGACAGCCGGCATTTACTGAAACCAAGTCTGTATATTATGTCTGCCTGTTCGCGTTTCTCTACAAACTCATTTTCGCCAACAATGCCGATATCAGCCACACCTGTGGCCACACTTTGCGGAATGTCATCGTCACGCAAGTAAAGAACTTCTAGAGGATAATTTGATGATTGTACAAGCAAAGTGCGTTTACTTGAATTTATTTTGATATCTGCCTCTATAAGCAAGTTTAATGTATCTTCAGACAGACGGCCTTTGGATTGTACAGCTATGCGTAACATATTG
>CALNFG010000207.1 GCA_939792625.1 uncultured Prevotella sp. | reverse complement strand
GTATTATAACTTATTGTTATTGTATTTTTCCGGCGTAAACGGCATTTTTGTTGTTTTTTCTTTGTAACTTTACACGCTCTTTATCAAAAAATAAAGCGGCAATGATACTGAAAAAACAAAAAACGATATAATGCACTTTAAATGGAATTACGAAAAACCGACATCAGAACAGACAAAGGCGGCTGAAGAACTTGGAACAAAGATGGGTATAAGCCCTATACTTGCGGGCATACTAATACGGCGCGGGATAACGACAGAGTCTGCCGCAAAGCGGTTTTTCCGTCCGCAGCTTAACGATCTTATAAATCCATTCCTTATGAAGGATATGGATGTGGCAGTAGACCGGCTCAACGATGCGATGGGGCGTAAGGAGCGTGTCATGGTGTATGGTGATTATGATGTAGACGGGTGCACGGCTGTCGCGCTTGTATATAAGTTTTTGCAACAGTTCTATTCAAATGTTGATTATTACATACCAGATCGTTATGACGAAGGGTATGGTGTAAGTTACAAGGGGATAGAATACGCGAAACAGACAGGTGTTAAGCTCATAATTATTCTTGATTGCGGGATAAAAGCCTCGGAAGAGATAACTTACGCCAAGAGCCTTGGCATTGATTTTATTATTTGTGATCATCATGTACCTGATGAGGCTTTACCGCCAGCTGTAGCCATACTTAATCCAAAGCGTGAAGACGATACGTATCCGTTCAAGCATCTGTGCGGTTGCGGCGTAGGGTTCAAGTTTATGCAGGCTTTTGCTAAAAATAACGGCATCCCGTTTTCACGGCTTATTCCGTTGCTTGATTTTTGTGCGGTAAGCATTGCAGCCGATATAGTGCCTGTAGTAGATGAAAACCGGATATTGGCGTATCACGGTCTGAAACAGTTGAATCAAAATCCAAGTATCGGTCTTAAGTCGATAATTGATATCTGCGGACTTAGTGGCCGCACGTTGACGATGAGCGACATAGTATTTAAGATAGGGCCGCGCATAAATGCGTCAGGCAGGATGGAGAATGGCCGTGAAAGCGTGGACTTGCTTGTGGAAAAAGATCTTAGCAGTGCGTTGAGGAGGGCAAAACACATCAACGAATACAATGAGCAACGTAAGGATATAGACAAACAGATGACCGAGGAGGCCAATCAAATAATATCACGTATCGAAAGCCAGAAGCGCCATTCAAGCATTGTTCTTTATGATGAAAATTGGAAGAAGGGTATTGTTGGAATAGTGGCATCAAGGCTTACGGAAATTTATTTTCGGCCCACAATAGTTCTTACTCGTGAGGGTGATCTCGCTACAGGGTCGGCGCGCAGCGTTACAGGTTTTGATGTTTATTCGGCGATAAAGAGCTGTCGTGATATTCTTGTCAATTTCGGTGGGCATACTTACGCTGCCGGACTGACTTTGAAATGGGATGACGTGCCGGAGTTCCGCCGTCGTTTTCAGGAGTACGTTGACAGTAATATACAGCCTGAACAGACCGAGGCAACGCTCAACATTGATGCAATGATAGACTTTAAGGATATCACGCGTAAGTTGCATGCCGACTTGAAAAAGTTCGGTCCGTTTGGTCCGATGAATCAAAAACCGCTGTTTTGCACTATTGATGTTTATGATTTTGGTACAAGTAAGGTTGTAGGGCGAGAACAGGAGCATATTAAGCTCGAACTTGTAGATTCCAACTCGAATAACGTAATGAACGGTATTGCTTTCGGGCAGAGTGGTTCGGTGCGTTACATTAAGTCTAAACGTAGTTTTGACATTGCGTATACCATTGAAGACAATGTATTCAAACACAACGGCATACAGCTTCAAATTGAAGATATAAGGCCGTCAGAAGAATGAAAAATTAAAAGTGAAAAGTGGAAAACTCATTGCTTTTTTAAGCTCGGCTTTGCATGTTGATTTTTCATTCTTCACTTTTAATTTTTAATTATTTATACGTATGGACAAGTATCAACAGATACTCCGTGATTACTGGGGATATAACGATTTCCGTGGAATTCAGCGTGAAATTATTGACAGCATCTGTGCAGGGCGCGACACATTAGGGCTTATGCCGACCGGTGGTGGCAAATCGGTTACTTTTCAGGTGCCGGCATTGTCAATGGGCGGCGTATGTCTTGTGATAACGCCTCTTATCGCATTGATGAAAGATCAGGTTGAGCATTTGCGTCGCATGGGCATCAAGGCGGCCGCCGTATATTCAGGGATGATGCACGCCGATGTGATAACAACTCTTGAAAACGCCATATTCGGCGGAGTGAAAATTCTTTACGTATCGCCGGAAAGACTTTCGTCAGAACTTTTCCTGAAAAAATTGAGCCACATGAAGGTGAGTTTCATCACTGTGGATGAAGCTCATTGTATCAGTCAGTGGGGATATGATTTCCGCCCGTCTTATCTTAAAATAAATGATATAAGGCACATAAAGCCCGGCGTACCAGTATTAGCTCTTACGGCTACGGCTACTCCACGGGTTGTGAACGATATTCAAGACAAACTTGGTTTTGCACGGGAAAATGTGTTTCGTATGAGCTTTGAGCGTAAGAATCTTGCTTACATTGTGACCAAGACGAGCGACAAGTGCGGAGAGATGTTACGCCTGTTGGGTGAGGATGACGGTTCAACGATAATATATGTAAGAAGCAGAAAGCGTACAAAGGAAATCTCGGATTTGTTGAATGACAATGGAATCAAGGCTACATTTTATAATGCAGGGCTTGAAACAGCGGTCCGTGACGCGCGCCAAAAAGATTGGCAGGACGGCCTGACGCGTGTAATGGTGGCGACAAATGCCTTTGGCATGGGGATAGACAAGGCTGACGTGCGGCTTGTGTTGCATATAGATTGTCCGGATTCCATAGAGGCTTATTTTCAGGAGGCAGGCCGTGCAGGCCGCGACGGCAAGCCGTCAAAGGCTGTCATGTTATATGACGGGAATGACAGGGCGAAGCTGTTGAGGCGTATTGATGAGACATTTCCTGATAAAGACAATATCAGGAATGTGTATGAGCACCTTGCTTATTTTTACCAAATAGCTATGGGCAGTGGTGCCGGATGTCGTTTTGAGTTTAACATAGACAGGTTTTGCATGTATTTTCATCATTTCCCGATCCATGTGGCTTCGGCGTTGAAGATACTCTCACGTGCCGGTTATATCGGATATGAGGATGAGCGTGAGAATATGGCGCAGGTTATGATGCTGTTACGTCGTGAAGACCTTTATCGTCTTGACTTGCTCTCAGAACAAGAAAACACTGTGGTGACATCCTTGTTGAGGAATTATGGCGGGTTGTTTACTGATTATTGCTATATTGACGAGAGTCTTATAGC
>CALNFG010000206.1 GCA_939792625.1 uncultured Prevotella sp. | reverse complement strand
GAATAAGTTGGGAGAAGAAGGCT
Source organism: uncultured Prevotella sp. (assembly GCA_939792625.1). GTDB lineage: Bacteria > Bacteroidota > Bacteroidia > Bacteroidales > Bacteroidaceae > Prevotella. The sequence goes on along the minus strand of CALNFG010000206.1, from coordinate 3,329 downwards.
GTGAGCTTGTATGCTCTTATTGTTTGGGGCTTTACCTGATATTAAAACGAGAAAAATAAGACATGGCAAAATTTGATAAGATAGCAGTGCTGAGTAAGATGGGTGCTACCGGAATGGTGCCTGTTTTCTATCATAAAGATGCAGAAATAGCCAAGAAAGTTGTCAAGGCTTGTTATGAGGGAGGCGTGCGTGCTTTTGAGTTCACTAATCGCGGTGATTTCGCACATGAAGTGTTCGGTGAAGTTGTCAAATATGCCGCAACTGAATGTCCCGAAATGGCAATGGGTGTAGGCTCTGTGGTTGATGCAGCAACGGCCGCACTTTACATTCAGCTTGGTGCTAACTTTGTTGTAGGCCCTCTGTACAATCCCGACATAGCGACAGTCTGCAACCGTCGTCTGATTCCTTATACTCCAGGATGCGGAAGCGTATCGGAAATAGGCTTTGCTCAGGAGAAAGGTTGTGACTTGTGCAAGGTTTTTCCCGGTGATGTTCTCGGACCGAAATTAGTTAAGGGCATGCTGGCTCCGATGCCGTGGTCAAAACTGATGGTAACGGGCGGAGTATCACCCGATGAAGAGAATCTCACGTCTTGGTTTAAGGCCGGAGTATTCTGTGTCGGCATGGGCTCTAAGCTGTTCCCGAAAGATGTTGTTGCCGCAGGTAACTGGCAGGCTATCACGGACAAGTGCAAGGAGGCATTGGATTATATTGCCAAGGCACGCGGATAATTCTTACAGCATAAAAGGCTCAATGTGGCTTATCGGCATATTGGGCCTTTTATTTTTTTCAGTTTGTGGCCGGACGGAAAAAGTAAATACGGCTGACGGGCTGAATTCTTTGTCTTATGCATATCATTACCGTAATCTTGATTCGGTTTCGGCCATGGCACGGCGGGCATTGCTTTTGTCTGAGAAATATCCTTCGGGCAAAGGCGAGGCATACAACAATATAGCATTTGTCAACATTGCGCGCATGGAATATGAACAGGCTCGGATGTATCTTGATAGTGTCGAACTGTCAACAGATAATCAGGTTGAATTGCTTATTGCCGATGTTCAGAATATGCGGCTGTGTCAGCGTGAGTCGAAGAATAAGGCCTTCTATGATTACAAAGAACGAGCCGTAAGGCGCATGGAGCGTATAGCAGAAGAGGAGGCTTCTTTACCGGAGCGTATAAAAATGCGTCTTTTATATGCAAAAACCGAATATGCGATAGTTTGTTCAACATATTATTATTACGTCGGACTTTCACAGCAGTCAAAAGAAATGTTGAACATGGTTGAGTCCGGCGGTGAACTGCAGAAAGATACTGCGCAATATCTTAACTATCTGTATCAGCTTGGTAGTGGCGGAATAATCAAGGAACAGTCACGCCGTGTCACGTTGCAGAAAGAATTTGAATATCTGATGAAGTGCTACGTGCTGGCGAAACAGTGTGGTATGGTTTATTGGCAGGCCAATTCTTTACAGGCTATAAGCGAACATTTGCTTGACCGCAATAACGGTAAACAGTTGATGGCTGACAATAGAGCGTCCGTTGATTTTCTGAACGAGGATAACATGCCGGACAGTCTGTTGGCGGGATACCTTGCCCAAAAGTCTTTGGATATGTTTACAGTCTATGGAGATGTATTCCAGACGGCCGGTGCTTACCGTACTTTGTCGTTTTGCTATTGGGCTTTGGGAGATTATGCTTCATCATTGATATGTCTTGAAAGTGCTTTGACGGTAAATCCGGCGATAAACAAGTCACCTGCTCAGGTTGCCAGCATAAGAGAGTGTATGAGCCTTGTATATTCGGCCATGGACAATAAAAACAACAGTGACATTAACCGTAATATATATCTTGACATTCAAGACGAGACAAGGCAGGACCGTCAACTCGAAGCCAGAGCCGGGCAACTTGAGAACACGGTGTTTCAACTTAACGTCATGATCGGAGCTATATTGTCTCTGATTGTTATTGCATTGTTGGTTTTCATATTTTTAAGGAAATCCGGTAAAGGACGTGCAAATGAAGAATACATCAACAATTTGCTTTTGCCGTTGAAGGAATGGGAAGCGATGAACAAACAGAAAATTGCCAATCTGAATGAAAAATATGAGGCAATAACAGAAAGACTAATGCTTGGACGCATGCAGTTGGAAGAATACAAACGCAGAAGTCTTGACAATAAGGCAAAAGTTTTTCTGGTAAATAACGTTGTTCCTTACATTGACAGAATAATAAATGAGGTAAAAAAACTGAAGAAAGGAGATGAAGACGATGCAGTCAGACAAGAGAGGTTTGAATACATGACTGAACTGACCGACAAGATAAACGACTTTAACGATGTACTGACATACTGGATAAAGCTGCAACAGGGTAAATTAAGTTTGCATGTTGAGAGCTTCAATCTGAATGACATATTTAGCATCTTGGCAAAATCAGAGATGTCATTCAGACTGAAAGGAATAAACTTCAATGTAGAACATACAGATGTTATTGTTAAAGCTGACAAGATTCTTACTTTGTTTATGCTTAACACGCTTGCCGACAATGCCAGAAAATTTACGCCCAAAGGTGGTTTTGTCTGTGTGAATGCCATAAATAAACCTGATTGTGTTGAGATTTCAGTCGAAGACTCAGGCGTCGGTTTATCTGATAAAGAACTTTCGGATATATTTGCTCATAAGATATATAACGGACATGGATTCGGTTTGATGAACTGCAAAGGCATAATTGATAAATATCGGAAAGTCAGCAAAATATTTAATGTGTGCGGTCTTTTTGCAGAAAGTGAAAAGGGTAGGGGCAGCCGTTTTTATTTCAGATTACCCTATGGAATAGCCCGTTGTCTTTTGACCTTATTATGTGTATGCTTGGGGCAAGTCTTTGTCAATGCGGAAACCAATGATGTTTCACCTTATTTGAAGAAAGCAGGTGCTTATGCTGATTCGGCATATTATTGCAACGTAAATGGCAGTTATATTCAGACGATAGCATTTGTTGACTCTTCAATAGTATATCTTAATAAGCATTACAAATCAATATATCCGGCAGGAAAGACTTTGATGACAATGTATGATAAAGGAGTAGATGTTCCGGCTGAAATCAGTTGGTTTCACGGAAATTTGAAAACAAACTACGAAATAATACTTGACATTCGTAATGAGTGTGCGGTTGCAGCTCTTGCCCTGCATGACTGGAATTTGTATTCATATAACAACAATGTCTATACAAGCTTGTTTAAGGAACGTTCGGCAGACAAAGGACTTGAAAAATACTGTCAGACTATGCAGGAAACAAGTACGAATAAGGTAATAGCCCTTATTTTGTTGGTCAT
>CALNFG010000205.1 GCA_939792625.1 uncultured Prevotella sp. | reverse complement strand
AGGTTACCTTTTGCAAACTTGTCGGAAGCGGGCGGAAACCGTAAGCAAGAACCATAAAAATGCAACAAACCGTAAGTTTCCAGTCATAAGAAAGTACTAATAATTCCGCCAACAGGTTAAAATTTATATTAATATATCGGAAAAATAAACATATATGCAATATAAAATTTTTCTAATGAGAAATAAAACGTTTTCTTTGCAATATACAACTACATGTAATCACAAAAACACAACGGCGGAAAATGAAAATAATAATCGTAGGAGGTGTGGCCGGAGGAGCCACTGCAGCAGCGCGGATGCGCAGAGACACTGAGAATGCTGAAATCATATTGTTCGAAAAAGGCAAGTATATTTCGTATGCGAACTGCGGACTGCCTTATTATATCGGAGGCGTAATAACCGACCGTGAACGTCTGTTTGTACAGACGCCGGAAGCATTCGGAATACGTTTCAACATAGACGTACGCATTAATCAAGAAGTAAAAAGTGTTGACCCCGTCGGGAAAAAAGTTACAGTATGCACGGCCGATGGCCGTACATACACTGAAACTTATGATAAACTGCTGCTTTCGCCGGGAGCCAATCCCGTACGTCCGCCATTGCCCGGCATAGATGCAAAAGGTATATTCACGTTACGCAACGTTGATGACACAGATGCTGTAAAGGCATATCTGCAGACACACAGCGTAAAACGTGCCGTAATCGTGGGCGGAGGCTTCATAGGATTGGAAATGGCTGAAAACCTTGTACATGCCGGAGTAAGTGTGGCTGTAGTGGAAATGGCCGATCAGGTTATGGCTCCTATCGACTTTTCCATGGCAGCCCTTGTGCATGAACATCTGCAACAGAAAGGTGTAAGACTGTATCTTAAGCAGGCAGTTGAAGCTTTTACCGAGAAAAACGGTGGAGTGACCGTCAGATTGAAGTCGGGTCAAAATCTGCAGGTAGACATGGTGATATTGTCCATCGGAGTCCGCCCCGCCATAAAACTGGCTCAAAATGCAGGACTGAAAATTGGTGAGACCGGCGGAATATATGTCAATGAATATCTGCAAACGTCGGCAAAAGACATATATGCCGTAGGTGATGCCATTGAATATCCTCACCCTGTTACAAAGAAGCCGTGGCTCAATTATCTTGCCGGACCGGCCAACAGGCAGGCACGCATAGTGGCCGATAACATTGTGTATGGCAACAAGATTAAGTATGAGGGTTCGATTGGTACGTCAATAGCCAAAGTGTTTGATCTCACTGTGGCCTCTACCGGACTGCCGGCCAAGCGACTGAAGCAGATGGGCATACCATGTCTTTCGGCTACGATTCACTCTTCATCTCATGCCGGCTATTATCCAGGAGCATCCCAGATATCGATAAAAATCACATTCGCTCCGGACAACGGCCGGCTGTACGGCGCACAGGTTGTGGGACGCGACGGTGTAGACAAGCGTATAGACCAGTATGCACTAATAATAAAACGCGGAGGCACAGTGTATGACCTGACCAACACCGAACATGCCTATGCACCTCCGTTTTCATCGGCAAAAGACCCCGTGGCCATATCCGGTTATGTTGCCGGCAATATACTGAGCGGCAAAATGTTTCCACTGTATTGGCGTGAGCTGAAACAAAGCGACCTCAGCAATGTAACACTAGTGGATGTACGCACTGCTGATGAATTTGCGCTCGGTGCCATTGACGGTGCCATCAACATCCCTCTTGACGACATGCGTAAACGCATGAGCATGATACCTAAAAACAAGCCCGTATGGGTATATTGCGGAGTGGGCTTGCGTGGATATCTCGCCTCAAACATTTTGAAAGACAATGGATATGACGATGTTCATAACTTGATAGGCGGACTGCGTACATATAAGGCTGCTACGGCCCCTGTGCCAACTCCTGCCGATGATATCCTGACCGGCAGTCAGACAATTCACGCAGCATACAATACCGTCAGCAGCATATCTGCGACAATCAGTATAGACGCATGCGGACTGCAATGTCCGGGCCCGATAATCAAATTGAAGCAGAATGTGGATAAACTGAAGCCCAACGAAAGGCTTGAAGTAAAGGCCACTGATGCAGGATTTCTGCGTGATGCAGAGTCATGGTGCAACATGACAGGCAACAAACTCTTGTCAAAACACAGTGACAACGGCGTTTACAGCGTTATGATTGAGAAGTGCGCTCAAAACCATGCGGCAACGTCAGACCTGCCGGTCGCCGCTAAAGACAAGACATTTATCATGTTCAGCGATGATTTAGACAAAGCCCTTGCCACGTTTGTTCTTGCCAACGGAGCAGCCGCCGCAGGTGGCAAAGTTACAATCTTTTTCACTTTCTGGGGACTTAACGTGATAAAGAAAGACAATATACAGACTATAAACAAAGATATCTGGGGTAAAATGTTTGGCATGATGCTGCCTTCAAGTTCGCTCCGTCTCAAATTATCAAAGATGAACATGTTGGGCATTGGGGCCAAGATGATGCGCCACATAATGACGGTACGTGGTGTTGACTCGCTTGAAAAGCTTCGCCGTCAGGCCATCGACAGCGGTGTGGAGTTTGTTGCCTGTCAGATGTCCATGGACGTTATGGGCATTAAACGTGAAGAGCTGATTGACGGTGTGACTATTGGCGGTGTGGCCACCTATATGGAACGTGCTGATAAAGCAAACGTTAATCTGTTCATCTGACAACGTATCTCAATTGAAATAAAACAACAGAGGCCATCTCAAGTTTATTTTGAGACAGCCTCGTTTATTGTTTTTAATCTGTTTCCCAGAGAAATTAAGCTTCCGCTGGAGTTTCCTCTGTTGTTTCAACAGCAGCTTCAGCAGCAGCTTTCTCTGCAGCTATTGCAGCCTTCTTTTCAGCTACTTTCTTTGCTATAGCCTCATTTGTTTTCTTCTCTGCATCAAGATTCTTGGCATAAGCCTCTTTCTTGTTCTTTGCGTCATTCTCACGAATCTGCTCCAAGCCTTTCTCTTTGTCTGCTTTCCAAGCAGCAAACTTTGTCTGAGCTGCAGCCTCATCAAAAGCGCCTTTCTTAACGCCTCCACGAAGATGCTTCATCAAATATACGCCCTCACGTTTGAGAATTGTACGCACTGTGTCTGTTGGTTGTGCGCCAGTCTCTACCCAATAAAGGGCACGCTCAAAATTCAAATCTACCGTAGCAGGATTTGTGTTTGGATTGTAAGTACCGATTTTTTCTGTAAATCTACCATCACGTGGTGCCCTTACATCAGCGATGACTATCCTATAAAAGGCATAACCTTTACGGCCGCCACGCTGCAATCTGATTTTTGTTGCCATTCTTTAATTTTGTTAATTTTAGGTTTGAATCATGCTATCAACTCGTAATAGCGCGTGCAAAGGTAAGATTTTATTCCGATATTACTGCCAAGTATGATTTTTTTAACCTGTCAAGGCCTTATTT
>CALNFG010000204.1 GCA_939792625.1 uncultured Prevotella sp. | reverse complement strand
TGACCAGTTCGGCCAGCAGCGGCAACACGGCCTTCAAGCTGTCGTTCTCGGCCGATTACGCCCTGTCGCGTCTGTTGACCATGAGCTTCTACTACGACCGACAGACCAATACGCCGCTGTTGTCGTCGAGCAGTTATCCTACCACTACTCAGGATTTCGGCCTCAGCCTGAAGTTCTCTCTGACCAGATGACGGGCCACGGCGCCGACATTCATACATACGGCAAACCGGCATAAGTCTCGCAAGACGGTAATTACCAGTCGTGAGCTTATGCCGGTTTTTCTTGGTTTAAGTTATTGGTAAAAAGAAAGTCTGTTTTTATTATATTTTTTTGGGGTTAGCCCTCACGGGGTAATATATTGTGCTTTGCATTTTCGCATACGCCGGTCACTGCGTCAGCAAGGGTGCCGGTGCTGTTATAATTCTTGACAAATATACAGATGTTTTCTATAAATTCCAAATAAATATCTTTGTTTTTCTAAAATAAACAACTTTTTTGTTTAATATGACCACTTATGATTTATAAACCGGAGCCGTTCCGCTGTGCTTTATGGCTGTATCGGATGTTTCGGTGCTGGCAACCTTCGTGCAGGGTACAGAGTGTGGTTAAATGCTGTTAATTGTGTTAATCCCGGATGCGCTGTTTGGCGTTTGTTTTAAAATGAATCGCATCCGGCTGTGAATAAAGCAAAAATCAGGCGTTTGCATAACTTGCTGTCAATCAGCGTCTTGATGTTTTTACAGAGCAAACGGGTATCTTTTTATGCTTTGAAATGTCGTAAACAAGTGTACAAACAGAGGTCTCGAAGCATGGTGAAAGGTAAGCTTTGGCGTGGTAAAAGGTAGCCTTTTGCCTTCTTAAAGGTAACCTTTGCCTGTGCTATATGTGGTCTTTTGCATTTTCTGATGCTGTTTCAGTGCCGTCAGACTGTGTTTTTCGGCAGTTCCGGTTCTGTTTTGTCGTTTACGGTCGTGTTAAATGCAGTGTTGCTCATGTGTGCTTTTTGTTAATGCAGGTTAACGCCTGTGCCCGCCGCGGCTTGTCTGCAATATGGTAAAAGGCTTGATGCAGATGCGTGCATGAAGTGTGTGGCAACTGTGTGTGATTACAATCCGTAACTATCTTTTTGCATTTCTTCAGGCTGTTTTGTGTCTTTATGACATAGCGGTGCTTTACACATCTTTTATTATGGGGCAGATGCCTTGTCTTAGTGGCATTTGTTCGTCTGAGACATTTGTATGTCCTAAAATTCTAAAAAACAAATTATTATTCCTCGTTTTATTTTGCAGTTTGCCATACTTGCACTATCTTTGCACAAAAAGGCGAAAAGTGTGCGGTTTTTGCTGCTTATGTGTGCCGCCGCCACGTTCATGCCTTGTACTTAAATCTTAATAACCATGAGTTCGATTTTAAATTTTGATGACCTTACGTCCCGTCTTGCCCAGACGCATGGCAGAAAGCGTGTAGTAGTGGCAAGTCCTGCCGATTCACACACAGAATATGTTGTGGAGCGTGCGCTTAATGAGAACATAGCCGACTTTGTGTTGGTGTGCGTTGAGAAATGTACTCCTGAGTTTGAAGCTTTGCGCGACCGTTTTGCGGGGCGTGTGGAGGTGGTCATTGAGCCGACAGTTGACGACGTGGCCCGCCGCGCCGTGGCAATAGTGAGAGAGGGCGGTGCCGATGTGCTGATGAAAGGGTCGATGAACACCGACAATCTGCTGCATGCCGTCCTGAACAAGGAGCATGGCATACTTGAGCCGGGCCGTGTATTGAGTCATGTCACGGTGACACAGATTCCGGCATACGGCAAGTTGCTTGTCTTTTCAGATGCAGCCGTGGTGCCGCGTCCCACGCTTGACCAGTTTGACGCGATACTCGGTTACGCCGTCGGCGTAAGCCGTCGCATCGGTGTGGCACGTCCGGGTGTGGCTTTGATAAACTTCACCGAGAAGGTGAATCCGAAGTTCCCTCATACCTTATATTATGAAGAGCTGAAGCAGCGTGCCGCCGACGGACGTTACGGTGACGTATGCGTGGGCGGTCCGATGGACGTCAAGACGGCGCTCGATGCCGAGAGCGGTCTCATCAAGGGCATCAGCTCGCCTGTTGTGGGTAATGCCGATGTGCTGATATTCCCCAACATAGAGTCGGGCAACGTGTTCTACAAGACTCTTACTCTCTTTGCCGGAGCCGAGACTGCCGGCATGCTTTGCGGCACGACGGTGCCTGTGGTGGTGGCTTCGCGTGCAGACTCGTGCGAGTCGAAGTTCTACAGTCTTGCCATAGCATGTGTTGACTGACAGGGCGCAGAGTCAGAATTTAGTGAATTATGAATAGTGAATTATGAATTAAACAAGATGAGAATATTTGTAATTAATCCGGGTTCGACATCTACCAAGATTGCCGTCTATGAAGACGAGAAGGTGGAATGGATGACCGGCGCCCATCATCATGTGAGCGAGTTGGCCGCCTTTCATCATATCAGTGACCAGTATGAATATCGCAAGGATTTTATCATGAAGCGCCTTGCCGAGGCCGGCATTGCGCTCAACTTCGATGCCGTGATAGGCCGCGGAGGTCTGCTCAAGCCGCTTTGCGGCGGTGTGTATGCCGTCAATGACAAGATGAAGTATGACCTTATCCACGCCGAGCGCGAGCATGCCTGCAATCTGGGAGCGCTCATTGCGGCTGAGATTGCCGATGAATGTGGCTGTCCCGCTTACATTGCTGACCCCGTGGTTGTCGACGAGATGTGTCCCGAGGCACGTTATACAGGCTTCCCCGGTATAGACCGCAAGTCTATCTTCCATGCTCTCAACCAGAAAGCCGTGGCCCGAAAGTATGCTTCTTCGGTAGGCCGCAAGTATGAGGACATGCGCCTCATCGTGGCTCACATAGGCGGCGGAATATCTGTCGGCGCCCATGTCTACGGTCGTGTTGTTGATGTCAACAATGCTCTCGACGGCGAAGGCCCGTTCTCTCCCGAGCGTGCCGGCACTGTGCCGTCGGGCCAGCTGGTGGATGTATGCTTCAGCGGAAAGTACACCCAGAAACAGATTAAGCAGATGATAAGCGGTAAAGGAGGATTGGCGGCTCTGTTGGGTGAGACCGACATGATAACCATCGACCGCAAGGCTGAAGACGGCGAAGAGCCTTACAAGGGTGTCATTGATGCCATGCTGTACACCATAGCCAAGCAGATTGGTGCCATGTTCGTGGTAATGGAGGGCAAGGTCGACGCCATCATACTGACCGGAGGCATCGCCCACAGCGACTATTGCATGGATATACTGCGCCGCAGGATTGATTATCTTGCACCGGTGGTTATCTCGCCGGGCGAGAACGAGATGGGCTCGCTCGCTTACAATGCCCTCGGCGTGCTGCGCGGCGAACTGCCCCTGCTCACTTACGAGTAAAGTTTAAGAAACTGTTTTGATTTTTTACAGGACTCTTTTTATGGAGAAACTGCATGGCT
>CALNFG010000203.1 GCA_939792625.1 uncultured Prevotella sp. | reverse complement strand
CCGAAGTAGTGGTCGTCCATCTGCTGGTTTTTCGCAGAGTCGTGCCCCATGAGCGTGCGGCCGGTAAGCATAAGGTCGGGACGCGCCGAGTAGAGGCCCTCGTCAACGAGGAAGTACTCCTGTTCCCAGCCGAGATTACAGGTAACTTTTTTCACTTTCGGGTCGAAATAATGGCAAACGTCGGTTGCGGCCACGTTGACGGCATGCAGTGCGCGCAGCAGCGGCGCCTTGTAGTCGAGTGCCTCGCCCGTGTAGGAGATGAAGATTGTGGGGATGCACAGCGTGTCGTCCATGATGAACACGGGCGAAGTGGGGTCCCAGGCGGAATAGCCGCGGGCCTCGAACGTGTTGCGTATGCCGCCGTTGGGGAACGAGCTGGCGTCAGGCTCCTGCTGGACGAGCAGCTTGCCCGAGAACTCCTCAATCATTCCTCCCTTGCCGTCATGCTCGATGAAGGCGTCGTGCTTCTCGGCGGTGCCCTCGGTCAGCGGCTGGAACCAGTGTGTGTAATGTGTCACGCCGTTTTCCTCGGCCCACTGCTTCATGCCGGCGGCCACGGCGTCGGCTATCGAGCGGTCGAGACGTGAGCCGTTGTCCATGACGTCAATCAGCGCATCATATACTGCCGGAGGCAGGTATTTATACATCTTTGCACGGTTGAACACATACTTGCCGAAATACTCCGACGGGCGCTCAACGGGCGCAATCACTTCCAGCGGCTTCTTCTTGAAAGCCTCTTCCACAACCTGAAATCGTAAGTTTGTCATCGTATGAAGAATTATTTATCAGTGTTCTGTTTTGTTTTGGCGGCAGTTCTGACGTGCGGCTTTTGCGGTCTGTGCCACCGCAGGCGGTCTTTCCTTGTTGCTGAAACTTGTCATTCATCCTGCTGCACGTAAGTTCTCGCAAGGCAAAAGCCGTCCTTTCACACGCCATGTTGCCGCTAACCGTATGCAAATATACTCCATAATTTCATTTTATTCGCATTTTATCCGAATAAATGTGCATTTTGTCAGACAATAAACTTAAAACTTCTCAGCCGGTAAGACTTTTGGGGCTGCTTTGCGGCGGGTGTTACATGTGGGCAGACGTGCGTGCCGTCACCTGTTCATCCATTCGCCTATGCGTTGCAGGGCTTTAAGACAGCTGTCTCTGTCGCCAAACGATGTGAGGCGGACAAAGCCCTCGCCGCTCGGTCCGAAGCCCAGTCCCGGTGTGCATACCACCTGTGCCCCGTAGAGCATCTGTTCAAAGAATTTCCAGCTGCCTGTGCCGTCGGGCGTCTTCACCCACAGGTAGGGCGCGTTCTCGCCGCCGTAGACTTTCATTCCGAATTTAGTGAACGCTTCGCGCATTAAGCGGGCATTGCCCATGTAATAGTCGATGACAGCCTTTACCTGCTCTTTTCCTTCGGGTGTGTAAATGGCTTCGGCGGCGCGCTGGCTGATATAGCTCGTGCCGTTGAACTTGGTGCATTGGCGCCGGTCCCACATGGGGTTGAGCGGATAGCGGTCGGTGCCGTCCATGCTGGCGGCGGTGAGTTCTTTGGGCACTACGGTGTAACCGCATCTCACGCCTGTGAATCCGGCCGTCTTGGAATAGCTGTGAAACTCGATGGCTACTTTCTTTGCGCCCTTTATCTCATAGATTGAATGGGGTATGTCGGGGTCTTGTATGTAAGCCTCGTAAGCTGCGTCGTAGAAGATAATCGTGTCGTTTTTCAGCGCATAGTTGACCCACTTGCGCAGTTCGTCGCGGCTTATCACGGTGCCGGTGGGGTTGTTCGGATAGCACAGATAGATGATGTCGACACGGTGGTCGGGAATCCGGGGCACGAAGTTGTTCTCCTCCAGGCATGGCAGGTACGTCACGTTGCTCCACCGCCCGTCTTTCAGTGTGCCCGCGCGGCCGCACATCACGTTGCTGTCGATGTAGACGGGATAAATCGGGTCGGTGACTCCGAAGTTGTTGTCCCACCGCAGCAGTTCGCCGATGTTGCCCGTGTCGCTTTTTGCCCCGTCGTTAACGAATACCTCGCTTGGGTCGATGTGTATGCCGCGCGGCAGGAAGTCGTTCTTCACTATGGCCTCTCTGAGGAACATGTAGCCCTGCTCCGGGCCGTATCCGTGGAAGCTCTCTTTGGTTGACATGTCGTTGACGGCCCTGTGCATGGCCTCGATGACGGCCGGGCAGAGCGGTTGTGTGACGTCGCCTATGCCGAGGCTGATGACGTCGGCTCTGGGGTGAGACACCTTGAAGGCGTTTACCTTTTTGGCTATGTCGGCAAAAAGATAATTCTTTGCCAACTTCAAATAATGTTCGTTTATCAGTGCCATTTTCTTTTTTTGATTGTTGTTAAGTCCGGATGTTTTTTGCATAAGCAGGGGAGAGGCTTATTCAGAGAGTTGCGGCAGGAGTGGCCGGGAGTTATATGGCGATGTCGCCCTCGAACACAAATTCGGCGCCGCCCGTCATGTAGACGTGGTTGTCGGCCTCGTTCCACCTGATGTTGAGCGTGCCGCCGTCCATCACCACGTCGGTCTCGCGTCCCGAGCGTCCCGTCATGGCGGCGGCCACAGCCGTGGCGCAAGCTCCCGTGCCGCATGCCTGGGTTATGCCGCTGCCGCGCTCCCAAACACGGACGCGCAGGCGTCCCGGCGCCATTGTCTGGGCAAACTCGATGTTGCACCTGTGCGGAAAGGCTTCGTGGTTTTCAAGCATTGCGCCCCATAAGGCCACATCGGTTGTCATGACATCGGGTGTGAATATGACGAAATGCGGATTGCCCATAGACACGAATGTGCCCTTGAAGCTGCGTCCGCCGGCCGTCAGCGTGACGTCGGTACCGGCAGGACCGGCATACTGGCCGGGCACATGCAGGCCCGGACAGAGCATGTCAACCGTAACGCTGTCGACGGTATTGCCGGACACGTGCAGATGAAGTGTCTTGACGCCCGACAGGGTGTCGAGACGGATGACGGTCTTACGGGTCAGACCCTTCTCGTAAAGATATTTTGCCACACACCTCGAGGCGTTGCCGCACATCATGGCTTCAGAGCCGTCGGCGTTGAAAATGCGCATGGCAAAATCGGCATCGCTGTTTCGGGCCGCACCTATGGTTACCAGCCCGTCGGCACCGATGCCCTTGTGACGGTCGCTCCATTTTACCGAAGCCGCGCCCGGGTCCGGTATATTATATAATAAGGTGTTGACATAGATATAGTCGTTGCCTGCTCCGTGCATCTTGGTGAAATGTATAGTTTGTTGTGCCATGACGTTAATCCTTTGCTCAGTAAAATCCCCTTTTGTCATTATTTTGCTGCAAAAATACAATATTTTGATTACAAATGATACGTAAAGACAGTTTTATTGCACCCCTTTACGCGGTTTTGTTACGAAACAAAACAAAACGTGCGCGCGGAGAGGCAATGTAAAAGCAAATCGCGCTGAAATGGTTTTAGAATGTAATTCACGGAAAGCACTGTTACAAAAGCTTACCTTTTGGTCGGTAAAAGGTAAGCTTTTGGCTCGCAAAAGGTAACCTTTCGGAAGCCAAAAGATAACCTTTTGCAAAACGGGAAAAAACGCATGGTGTCACAACGTCAGGAAACGGCGGTACGGCTTCATG
>CALNFG010000202.1 GCA_939792625.1 uncultured Prevotella sp. | reverse complement strand
CCGCTGAGTCCCTCATTCCATTGTTAACCTTAAATCTAATACTATGAAAAACACGCTGCAAAGATAAAAATAAATCTTCACAGCGCGTTCACTTTATCCAAAAAAATTATCCAAAAATAATGATTTATTGATTTAAATCAAATTTAACGGCTATTTTGTAACCTTTTTATTATAATTCTCAAGACCGGTGTCAAGGAACTTGGTGTACTTGCTTATGTCCTCGTCGTAACTGTAAGAACCGGCCACAGGCTTGCCCTCATTGTCAATTATGACATAGAAAGGCTGGGCATTGGCACCGAACTTGTTACGCTGCAGGTAGCTCCACTTGTCGCCGACAGTGCGCAGAGTGCGCTTCTTGCCGTTCTCAACCACCTCGATAGGTTTGTCGAGAGGCTGCTTGTCATCAACATAGAGTGAAACCAGCACGAAGTCGTTGTTCAGTTTGTCGGCCACCTGCGGGTCTGTCCAAACGGCAGCTTCCATCTTGCGGCAGTTCACGCAACCGAATCCGGTAAAGTCGATAACCACCGGTTTGCCCTCGGCAGCTGCGGCAGCCATGGCCTGCTCATAGTTGGTGAAGCGCGGCTTCACCTCGTTATGGTAGAGGTTAAAGTCCTGAGTGTTCATCGGCGGAGCGAAAGCGCTGACAGCCTTGCAGGGAGCGCCCCACAGACCGGGTATCATATACACGGTGAACGCAAGCGAAATAAGACCAAGCATGATGCAAGGCACGGGCATGGCCTCATTATCTCCGCCGTCGCTGCGGAACTTGAGCTTACCTATCAGATAGAGGCCGAGCAGACCGAAGATTACAATCCAGAGAGAAAGGAACACCTCGCGGTCGAGCAGACCCCAACCGTAAGCAAGGTCGGCCACAGAGAAGAACTTCAGCGCAAAGGCAAGTTCGATGAAGCCCAGAACAATCTTTATGGTGTTCATCCATCCGCCTGACTTAGGCGCCTGCTTCAGCCATGTCGGGAAGAGAGCAAAGAGCGTGAAAGGCAGAGCCAGGGCTATGGCGAAGCCAAGCATACCTATGGCGGGACCTATGATGTTGCCTGAGGTGCTGACCTCAACGAGCAGGAAGCCGATGATGGGGCCGGTACATGAGAATGACACGAGCGTAAGCGTGAACGCCATGAGGAAGATGCTGAGCAGTCCGCTTGTAGAAGAAGCCTTGTTGTCCACCTTGTTGGTCCACGATGACGGCAGAGTAAGCTCAAACCAGCCGAAGAACGACAGGGCGAACACTACCAGCAACAGGCAGAAGAAGATGTTGAACACGGCATTGGTTGACAGGGCATTGAGCGCACTGGCACCGAGAATAGCAGTGATGGCAAGGCCGAGAACAAGGTAAATCACCACGATTGACACACCGTAAGTGATGGCGTCGCGTATACCTTTCTTCTTATCCTTGGAGCGTTTCAGGAAGAAGCTGACCGTCATGGGTATGATTGGCCACACGCAGGGAGTGAACAATGCAATCAGACCGCCGCCGAGTCCCATCAGGAATATGTATATGAGCGAACGGTCAGACGAGCCCTGGTCGCCGTTCATGGCCTGCAGTTCGTCGATAACCGGTGTCCACAGTCCCGAGGCATCGTCACCGACGGCTGCCGCCGCTGCCACTGCCGTGTCAGCCTTGGCTGTGTCGGCTGCTGCTGCGGCCGTGTCTTTTGCGGCCTCCTCCGGTGCGGCATCGGGAGCATCGGCAGGGCCGTCGCCCTTGTAATCAAACTCTACCGTAGTGGGCGGCATGCACATCTCGTCATTGCATGCGCCATATTCAAGATAACCCTTGACATGATACTTGTTGGCCGTAATCTTATATTTCTGCACGAAAGTGACGTTGTTCTCGAAGAAACGCAGATTCATGCCGAACATGTTGTCATACTGGCTGATTTCCTTACCACGGTGAGTCAGTCCGCCTACCGGCTTCACACCTTCGGCGGCATCGGTATGTATCGTGGCCGATGTAGGGCCGTCGGCAGGCATGCCGGTAGAATACACGTGCCAGCCGGCGTCAATCTTCGCCGTGAAAATAACTTCTATTTCAGTGGGTGACACCTTCTTCTGGCTCACGCTGAAATGTACTGGGTCTTGCATCTGTGCTGAGGCGGTAATGGCAAATACGGCCAGCAGCAACGTAACGAATGTAGCCTTTAGTTGTCTCATCTTGTTATATTGTTTGTTTTTCTTTACTTAATCGTAAGGCTGCGCCGTGGCGTCATGCCTTCTGGTGTGTCTTGTGTGTCATTATGTCGAGTACGTACCGGTCGGTCTCGTCCATTCCGCGGCGGCCGATTTCGGTAAGGTTGCGTATGCTCTGGTCCACATCGTCGTCAATGATGCCCTCCACCGATGTGACATGCTTGTTCTGTATGGCGAGCATGGCGCTGAGAACGGCCGTGCTTACACCCGACGTCAGCTTGAGCGCGCAGCTTGGCTTGGCTCCGTCGCATATCATTCCGGTGAGGTTGGCAATCATGTTCTTCACGGCGAACGACATCTGCTCATAGTTGCCTCCCATAAGGTAAGTCATGCCGCAGCTGCTGCCCGTGCTTGCCACCACGCATCCGCACAGGGCCGAGAGTGCGCCCAGATGCTGCTTGATGTATATGGCCGTAAGGTTGCTTATGATCAGGGCGCGTATGGTTTCCTCCTCGGTGTTATGGTTTTCCTCGGCAAACACCACCACCGGCATCGTGGCACAGATGCCCTGGTTGCCGCTGCCGCTGTTGCTCATCACGGGAATCATCGCGCCGGCCATGCGTGCGTCGCAGGCACAGCTCGTGGCCGACAGCACCTTTGAGAAGATGTTCTCGCCCATCACTCCCCTGCCCAACGGGCTGCAGAGAGTCTTGCCGAGCTGGTGGCCGTAGTTGTCGCGCAGACCGTTGGCTGCGGCGGCCTCGTTCATCTTCTTGGCTTCGAGGATGAAGCGCAGCTCGTCCACATCGGTCTGGGTGGCAAAGTCGTACACTTTTCTCAGCGTAAGCTCCACTTCCTCGCCGCCCTCGGCCTCAACAGCATGCACGGGTTTGTCGAGCGTCACCTCACCGTCTCTGCGCAGGTAGACAAAGTTGGTGTGCCCCGTGGCTATGCGGGCTTCGGCCTCGTGTCCGCCGCCGCGACATGTCACTACGATGTACAGCTTATCGGGCGCGTCTTCCTTCAGGCTTATGCGTATGCGCCCCTCGGCGATATACTTCTTTCCGCGCTCCACGGCGTCCTTGTCACAGTCTTGCAGGACTTCCAGTTCCAGCTCCGGGCGCCCTATCAGCGCGCCGAGCGCCACGGCTATGGGGAGGCCCGTCATGCCCGTGCCGGGTATGCCCACGCCCATCGCGTTTTTCAGGATATTGGCACTAAGGTTAATCTCTATGCTCTCAGGCACAGTGCCGAGTATTTCTTTAGCCTTGGCCACACAAAGGGCTACGGCTATCGGCTCGGTGCATCCGATGGCAGGCACTACCTGCCTGTGGATGAGTGATATGATTGCTTTTTTTTCTTCAGCTGTAAGCATGATTTGTATTGTTTTTCCGTTGCGAAATTACGGAAAAAAGTGCAAAATGATGCGTTATTTACGAAAAAAAATGTTTATCTCTGACAATTATCTTCCTCATGCGG
>CALNFG010000201.1 GCA_939792625.1 uncultured Prevotella sp. | reverse complement strand
GTGCAAAGGTACACTTTTTAATTCATAATTCATAATTCATAATTCATTATTGGGCCGGCAATAATCATAATTCACATTTTTTAATGCATAATTCACAGATTTTAATCCGTAACACATGGTTTGACTGATGACAATTCACAATGATAATTCATAATTGTGGTTCATGGAGCCTTATTTCATTCACTGACACACCGTGAGAAACCCAATTATGAATTATTTTAATACTTGCTTTCCTTTTTCAACATGTACACATGCAACACGGCTCCCGCCACTACCATTGCAGCGGCAGTAAGCAGCAGCACGTTAGAATCTGTCCAACCGAGGGCGTAGCCGACCGTAAGCATCAGCACGCCCAATATAACGAGGGTAATACCCAAATAACTTTTATAATTCATAATTCACAATTCATAATTGGATTGATGGCAATTCATAATTGAGCTGATATCAATTCATAGATGATAATTCATAATTGAGTTATAGAGCTTTATTCCATTCACGAGCGGTGAGAAACTCAATTATGAATTGTGAATTATCAAAGCTTTTCTCAGCATTTCTTCGTGGTCAAAGGCCAGAGGCGGCAGTTCGTCAAGGGAAAACCACGCGGCATCGGCAGCATCATCGCCTCCGCGGACAGAGCGCACGGCCCGGAGCGGCACTACGGCATAATAGGCTATGCTTATTACACGGCCGCGGGGGTCGCGCCCGGGATCGGTAAATGTGTAAAACTGATGTATGGGCACGTCTTTGAGTCCTGTCTCCTCATACAGTTCGCGGCGGGCACCGTCGTCGGCAGACTCATCCATGTTGAGAAATCCGCCAGGAAAAGCCCACATATCTTTATACGGCTCACGGCCGCGCCGGATGAGCAACACTTTCATGTCATCACCGTCTGTGCCGAATATAACGCAATCTGTCGTCACTGCCGGACGTGGATACTTGTAGCTATATTTAAGTTCTTCCATAAATATATAATGTACGGTTTTTAGGTTTTACGGTTTGTTAAGGTTATACGTTTTTTCGGTTATGGGGTCATCTGCTACCGTAAAACCCGATAACCGAAAACCTTAAACTAACTTTTTCACTTTCCCTGCAACTTTTCCGTCACTGAATGCGTCTAACATACAGAAACGAAAAAGCACATGCAAATTTACGCAAAATCATCAAAAACAAGCGCATTTTTACACAAAAGTGTAGAATTTCAGGGGGGGGGGGAATTTTAACTGATTAAATATTGACAAGTAAAAATTAATAATTACTTTTGCACGGATTTTTACAAAAAGAACAATTATGATAAAGAGATTTTTAATATTATTATGGGTAGCCATGATGACTGTCGGCGTCCATGCCAACGTCAAAGTGAAAATCACGGGAACGGTGACCGACGAGAACAAAGAGGCTCTCATCGGCGCAACTGTCAGACTGACTGGCGGCGACTCGCTTACAGTAAGCCTCGGCACGACCGACGCCAAAGGGCGATTCGCCATGAAAGACATTGCGGATGGCGACTACACCCTGACCATATCGTTCATCGGATACGATGACAACATAGTAAAGCTTGCAGGTGCCGGTGGCGACATCGATCTCGGTCAGATAAGCATGACACCTGCAAGCAGCAGCCTGCAGGAAGTGACGGTAACGGCGAGCAGCACCACGCAGCGCTTTGACCGCCAGATAGTAGTGCCGACGCAACTGCAGGTTAAGGCGGCCAACAACGGCTTTGCACTGATACGCAACATGCAGCTTTCGGGAATAATAGTGAACACTGTCGACAACAGCGTGAAGACAGCGACAGGCGACGACGTGCAACTGAGAATCAACGGAGTGGAGACAAACATCGCCGAGGTGAAGGCTGTCAGGCCGGAGAATATCGTGAGAGTGGAATACCACGACATGCCCGGACTGCGCTATAACGGAGCCAAAGCCGTGATAGACATCATCGTGAAATACAAGAACAACGGCGGTAACGTTGCGGCAGACATCACCCAGGGCATAACCATCACCGGACTGACCGACGCCAACCTCTCGGCCAACTGGCACAAAAACAATTCGGAGCTGAAGGCCGTGGCTTACTGGACGAGGCGCGACCTGACATGGACACGAAGCAACACCGAGACGTTCAACACCGGCACACACACGTTCACCAACACCGAAGTGGGAATGCCGACCGACGTCAAGTTTGACAACCTTGCCTTAACCTTAGGCTACAACCACACCTTCGGCAAGAACAGACTGAGCATTACTCTCAGAGACAGGCTCAACGACATGCCCAACTCCACACAAGACCGCAAAAGCACCATGTACCGCGAAGACGGCACGTTCAGCGTGGACGACCACCTGAGCCAGAACGAACATTCACCGTCGTTAGACGTGTATTTCCAGACAGAACTGAAAAACAACCAACACCTGTACTTCGACCTTGTGGGCACATACATCAACAGCAGCAGCGACCGCATGTACTCACTCACCGGCGCCACAGACAACCAGAGCATACGCTCAACGACCGACGGCGACAAATATTCACTCATCGGCGAGGGCATCTACGAATGGACTTTCAAGAACAACAAACTGTCGTTCGGCCTGCGCCACAGTCAGATGTACACCAGAAACACTTACAACTCCGACGGCTCCACGCTCGTAAAGATGAACACTTCGGAAACCTACGCCTACGGCGAGTTCATATCGCGCGTCAAACGCTTCACCTACTCCGTGGGCCTGGGAGCGATGCGCACGTACAACAATCAGGAAGGCAACACGATGGAGCGATACATCGCCCGCCCCACGGTAACGCTGTCTTACGACTTCGCGAAGAACATGAACGTGAGATACCACGGATACATGTCGGGATACTCGCCGTCGTTGTCAGACATGAGCGATGTGTCGCAAGACATCGACATATACCAGACACGCCGCGGCAACCCCAATCTGAAGTCAGCCACGTTCGTATCAAACGAACTGTCGCTCAGCTGGAACTCGCCCCGTCTCAGCATGCAGCTCTCCGGACGGTACAGCTATGACGACAAACCCATAATGGAAGAGACATTCTATGAGAACGGACGCTTCATCAGGACAATGGCCAACCAGAAAGGTTTCCACCGCATCAACACGTCGGTCAGCATACAGGCAAGGCCCTTCGACTGGCTTTCGGTGCAGGTGGCGCCGTTCTTCAACCGCTTCATAAGTTACGGCAACAGCTATACCCACACTCACTCCAACTGGGGCGTAAACGGGCAACTGCTTGCCATGTACAAGAACTGGGTGATGATGGCCTCCGTCAATACAAGCTACCACGACCTGTGGGGCGAGAATCTCTCAAAAAGAGAAGCCGGACACGACATTGCTTTCGGATACAATACGGAAAAGTGGAGCCTGCAGATGATGATAGCCAACCCGTTCACAAAAACATACAGAACGGAGACCGAAAAACTGTCGGCTATAGCATCGTCAAGACTGGTCGCCACGTCAAAAGATTTCAGACGCTTCGTTTTGGTGAACTTCTCGTTCAACATCAATTACGGAAAGAGCAAGAATCCGTCGTCGAACAGAATATCCAACAGCGACACCGATGCCGGAATTATGTACGGAAGGTAATTGTTTTTAAGATGTTATCACTCGCTTCGCTCGTTAGAAGTTAAAGAAGTTATCACTCGCTTTGCTCGTTAGAAGTTAAAGAA
>CALNFG010000200.1 GCA_939792625.1 uncultured Prevotella sp. | reverse complement strand
TGTAGCTAGCGTTCATCCTGAGCCAGGATCAAACTCTACATTGTATAATTTCTTTATTTCTTTTTGTACCTTCAAGCTTCTATGCCTGCTTATCATTCAACAAGCAAGCTTATTGCTGCTCCTCGTCTGTGTCATCATTTCAAAGAACTTTTTCGTTGCTCCGTCAGGGTGTTCCTGAAAAGCGAGTGCAAAAGTACTGCCTTTTTCCTTACCAACCAAATATTTCAACGAAAAAGTTTGATAAATACCCGTATTTTAACAGTTGTTCACAAATTAAAGATTAAGAATAAGCCTTGTCACATTATTATATATAGATATGACAGAACAAAATAACAAGTAAGAAAAAGAGGAGAAACAAGAACGGCAAATAAGAAAAAAGCATACAGAGCAAGAAAAAAATACGGATTACACGTAAAAAACTGCGGGACGTCCGCAGAAAATATCTGCAAACGCCCCGCAGTTGTATTATCGGCATAAGCCGAAATATCCGTACTTATTCGGCAACATCGCTGCTCTCCGGAGCCTTGTCTATAAGGTCCATGAACTGGTCGAGCTTCGGAGTGATGATGATTTGAGTGCGGCGGTTACGCTGTTTGCCTACCTCTGTATCGTTAGATGTTACCGGATTGAACTCTCCGCGTCCTCCTGCAGTGAGACGTTTCGGGTCTACCCCATATTCATTAATGAGAGCCTGAACAACGCTCGACGCACGGAGACAAGACAAATCCCAGTTGTTGCGGATGTTCTTCATCGCTGCCGAAGAAGCATTGACGGGTACGTTATCGGTGTTACCCTCAATCAGCACGTCATAGTCCTTATAATCTTTGATGATTTTCGCAATTTTGCTGAGGGTCTCGGCGGCACGGTCGTTAATCTCATAGCTGCCGCTCTTGTAAAGCATGTTGTCGGCAAGAGAGATGTAAACAACGCCCTTGAGTACCTGCACGTCTACTTCTTTCAGCTCTTCCTTGCTGAGCGAGCGTGTAAGATTGTTGGTGAGAATAAGGTTGAGCGAGTCGCTCTTGCTCTTCACCTCCACCAAGTGGCGGATATACTGGTTCGACTCATTTATCTGGTCAACGAGTTTTGAAATGTTGACGGTTGTCTGATTGCTGGCCGTAAGGCTCTTGTCAAGCGAGCTTTGCAGTGAAGTATATGCCTCTTTCGTCTGCGCGAGCTGTTCTTCGAGGCTCTTCACGCGGACATTGCTTGCGGCAAGCCGGGCATTGGCATCCGACAGCTTGTCCTGCGAATCCTGATATTTGCCAGACAGTTCCTTGTTCTCAAGCTGGCAGTTCTCCAAGTCTTTCTTACTAACACAACTGCTTACCATCATGCAACCCGCCAAGAGGGCGATGGCCAAAAGATTCTTCTTCATACGTTATTGATTTACTTTTAGTTATAATTTGTCGCAAATTTACGTATAAGACGCACAAGTTGGGCAAAAGTAGAAAGGCATTAACGTAAATTAACCACAAACAGTGATTTTTCCTCTTTTATGTTAAAGCAAACCCGGTGAGCGCCAACCGCATTGACGCGCACCGGGAGCGATGCCGTGCATACCTGCATCAGCAATACTGGAACTGGTTGATAAGCGGGAACTTGGCCATCGTCTTAGACAGCTTTATGGTCCATACGCCGCACACCTGCTTTATGTTTTGAGGCAACAAGTTGGAGTCTCGCATGTTTACGAGCAGGTCCCTCAAAGGAGAGCCCGGATTGGGCTGAGAATCTTTTAACAAACCGACACGGTCCAACTCCATGTTGGCTTCCATGTCACCAATTTCCTTCTTGCCCTTGTGAACCATGTAATCATCGAGGCAGGAGAGGATAGCCGAGAAATTCTTAAAATCTACCATGATACTAAATTATAAATTGTTGAGACGCCACAAATATAACATATTATTTCGAGAAAACAAAAAAAAATCAGAGGAAAAAACAGCAAATATTTTCCGTTTAATATTTTTTATTATTTCAGTGCAATTTATAAGCAAAACAGGATATAAGTTTTACAATTTACAACATAAACCTATCATTGAGCAACAAATCACAAGTAACAATCTCTCTGCACAAACTTCCAGGCGGCAGGCGCACCGGCAGAACGTCACAGGTCAAGCTCGCGTGTCAGTATGCTTTCCAGCTGCTCGGCCGACAGGCGCAGATGGAACTGGCCCTTGATGGCAACTGAGATGCGTCCGGTCTCTTCAGACACTACAATAGCTATGGCATCGCTGTCCTGCGATATGCCCATGGCGGCACGGTGACGCAGGCCGAGTTCTTTCGGAATGTCGAAATTATGGCTCACCGGCAAGATACATCCTGCTGCGCGTATGCGTTTGTTGCTTATCACCATGGCTCCGTCGTGCAGCGGCGAGTTTTTAAAAAAGATATTCTCTATGAGTCTCTGATTTATGTTGGCATCAATGACATCGCCCGTAGCCACTATCTCGTCGAGCGGCGAAAGACGTTCTATAACGATGAGGGCGCCCACCTTGCCCTTACTCATGCTCATACACGCCATTACGACAGGCATGATTGACTCCATGTCGACACGGTCTTTCTTGTCGCCCGAGGAAAACAGACGGATTATGCTGTTCACCTTGCGATGAGTGCCGAGGTTATAAAGAAACTTGCGGATTTCCTCCTGAAACAGTATTATTATCGCTATGACGCCCACGCTCACCAGCTTGTCCATTATGCTGCCCAGCAGACGCATCTCCAGCACCTGGCTCACGAAGAGCCACATCAGGATGAACACCATGATGCCTATGAACACGTTGAGCGACCGCGACTCTTTCATGAGGCGGTAGATGTAGTAAAGCATCAGGGCGACACAGAAAATGTCGATAAAGTCTTTTATGCCGAAGTCAAACATATTTCATCGTTTCTTTTACGATTGTGACAGCTTCAACACACTGGCGGACGTCATGCACGCGCAGCACCGAAGCACCTCCCAAGACCAGCGCCAGCACGTTGGCGGCCAGCGTGCCGGCCAGCGAGCCGTCGGCATCAGTCCCTATGAGGCGTGACACCATGGACTTGCGCGACACACCGACGAGCAGCGGCAGCCCCATTATGTCGAGACGGCGCAGAGCGGCCAGCAGAGCGTAGTTCTCGTCAAGTGTCTTTCCGAAACCGAAACCGGGGTCGAGTATGATGTCACGCACACCCAAGTCGCGCAACATCTGCACCTTCAGCGATAAGTCGTCAAGCACACTGAGCAGATTGGGACGTGAAGACATCAGCACATAAGGCACGCGCAGGCGTGCCGCCACTGCGAACATGGGCAGCGAAGCATCGCCGTCACCGCCGCAATAAGCCTCTTCCGTGAGCTGCTCACCGCCGAACGAGCCGCCGGGATTACCGCCCGACACGTCGTTGATTATGCCTGCGCCAAACTCTTCAACTGCCATGCGTGCCACTTCCGGGCGGAACGTGTCAACCGACAACGGCGCATCCGGCTGCACGCGGCGCACCGCCCTGAGAGCCGTGCGCATGCGGCTCATCTCCTCGTCTGCATCGACACGTGCCGCACCGGGGCGTGTCGAATAAGCCCCGACGTCAATTATCGCGCCGCCTTCTGCCATTATCCGGTCGGCACGTGCGGCTATCTCATCCTCTGTACGCACGCGGCTGCCGGCGTAAAACGAATCGGGCGTAGCGTTGAGTATGCCCATCACCTGCGGCTCGGACAAGTCCATCAGCCGCCCTCCTACATTTATAGTATATGATATGAGACCTTTCAATATATTCCGTTTTCTGTTATAAGTAAAGCAAAGGTACGTATTTATATTGACAAGCAGGCAGTTTTGACGTTTTTTTAGAAACTGTTTTGATTTTTTACAGGACTCTTTTCATGGAGAAACTGCATGGCT
>CALNFG010000199.1 GCA_939792625.1 uncultured Prevotella sp. | reverse complement strand
CCTGCCGGTTACATGATAATCTTCTGCATCTGTGCGGTAGCTTATTTGTTGGCTTGGATTATAATGAAGACACTTGTTCCCAAGTACAAGCCTATTGTAGTTGAATAATCTTTTGCAAGATTTATAATGAACGGACTGCTTCGGCATATCGCTGAAGCAGTCTTTTTTGTATCATGTTTTACCGGCTTATGGCATAAATATTTCTCATTTTTATTTTGCCGTACATTATTTTCGCATTACTTTTGCAGCCGTCTTGCCTCGGGCAAGGCAGAAAAACATTATATTTTACAGATATGTACAAAACAGTTTTCAACAAGCGCGAGAGCTTCAAGTTCAAGCACTTCGGCCGCAAGGGATACTCTCTGTTTGCGTGTCTCGGCCGCGAAGTGATTGTAGGAACGCTCAGCGTGGCCACGCTGACTTACGCCAAAGCCGACGGAATAAGCGTGCGCACAGACATGGTCGGAAGTTCGCCGGCCGACACCGTGCGCACCGTCATGCTTGGCGAGGTTGACGTCACCGCGTCGCGCGCACCGCTGGCCGGAGGCCGGGTGCCGAGAATTGTAACTGTGCTTGGCCGCGACGCCATTACCGCCGCGCCTGCACAAAGTGTTAACGACCTGCTGAAATACGTTTCGGGGGTTGATGTCCGTCAGCGCGGCCCCATTGGTGCGCAGACCGATGTCAGCATACGCGGAGGCACGAGCGAGCATATAGCGATACTGCTCAACGGCATCAGCATCTGCGACCCGCAGACGGGGCACAACGCCTTCGACCTGCCCGTAGACCCGGGCGAGATAGAACGTATTGAGGTGATTGAAGGTCCTGCCGGGCGGGTGTTCGGCACGTCGTCGCTTCTCGGGGCGATAAACATCGTTACGAAGCCTGCCGCCGAGAGTGGCGGAGGCGTGCATGCCGAGGGCGGCTCGTTCGGATATGCCGCTGCCGGGGCACATATCGGGGCCGCCACAGGTAAGTGGGGCAACAGAGTGAGCTGCGGATATGCCCGCAGCGACGGCCATACCCGCAGCGGCGACGGCCATCTTAACGCCGATTATGAAGGCCTGCGCGCATTTTACCAGGGCCGTTACGCCGGACATGATGTTGCCGTCAGCTGGCATGCGGGCATGAGCATGAAAGGGTGGGGCAGCAACACGTTTTACAGCACGTTGTCTGACGAACAATATGAGCATACCACCAAATATTTTACTGTCCTCAAGGCAGAGGCGGACGCAGGCACGTTCCACTTCCGTCCGTCTGTTTACTGGAACAGATACCAAGACCGTTACGAATTTTACAGAGGCAGGCCCGACCGCTCGCCGTACAACTATCACCGCACCGACGTGTTGGGCCTGAATCTCAACAGCTGGTTTGAGTGGACTTTGGGGCGCACGGCTTTCGGGGCGGAGTTCCGCAACGAAGACATAGTAAGCACCACCCTCGGCGAGCCGCTGGCCGCTCCCGGGCATATACACGGCACCGACCGCGATTATACCTACGGGCTTAACCGCACCAACATGAGTCTCTATCTCGAGCATGACGTTGTGTGGCGGCGGCTCACTGTATCGGCGGGTTTTACGGCGGTGAGAAACACATGGAGCGAAATGCCTTTCAAACTGTATCCCGGCATAGATGCGAGTTTCGCCCTGACCTCAAGTCTCAGGGCCTACGCCTCGTTCAACATGTCGTTGCGCATGCCGTCGTTTACCGAGCTGTATTATTCGGTTGACGGCCACAAGGCCGACAAGCATCTGAAGCCCGAAGAGATGAGCGCTGTGGAAGGCGGGCTGAGATATGCCGCCGGAGGCATCGTTGCCACAGTGTCGGTGTACCGTCATTGGGGGCGTAACATGATAGACTGGATAATGGACACTTCGCTCGGCGATGACGCCGTGTGGACATCGGTTAACCATACGCGCATAAACTCCACCGGAGCGGAGGCTGCCGTCTCGCTCGATTTCAGCCGCATGCTGCCGTATCAGCATGTTCTGCGCTCGTTCAGCGTGACTTACGCCTACATTGACCAGAACCGGCGGCGCGAGCCGGGCGTACAGTCGCTCTACGCTCTCGAGTATCTTCGTCATAAGGCCGTGGCCTCACTGGGGTTGAGGCTGCTGCCCGGTGTCAATCTCGACCTGCATTACCGCTACCAGCATCGTGTTGGCGGATATACCGATGCGGCAGGCATCAACCGTTCTTACAGCCCGTATTCGCTTGTTGACGCGCGCCTGTCGTGGAACAGACCGGAATATTCGGTTTATGTTGAGGCCAACAACCTGTCTGACGCCGAATACGTTGATTATGGCAATGTGCCTCAGCCCGGTTTCTGGCTGACGGCCGGAGCCAGGTGGAATTTCAGCTTCTGACGCCGCTGCCGTTTTACCTGTCGTGGCTCTGCGGCCAATGTTAAAGACCGTCCTTACGCATCGTTTCAACCGCTGATGCGGTGCGTAAGGGCGGTCTTTTCCCGATGATGACGGCATGCAGGCAGCATGACCGTTGCCTGCAGCCACTCTTTGGGGGTTATAACCTCTCTTTTTTTGAGTTATAATATGTTTGTATTTAGAACTGTTTTTCTTAAATTTGCAGTGGCAGATGCAGGTCTGATGCCAGTTTCTCACATACCGGTTGTCAGGCCGGCATTCGTCCGCATGAGTTTCTAATAAAAGTTTCAGTCTATGTACATATTGTTGTTCATATTATCAGGAGCGGCCACATTCATTCTGCAGCGCAGGCAGGAGCAGTCGGCAGACGGTGAGAAGGCAGGTAAGTTCAAGTTTTATGTCACGGTTGCGAGTATAGTGTTCTTTTTCTGCACGATGCATGTTTTCAGCGATTACACAGCCCTGAGCGCGCTTGCGACGTTTCTGTTGTCGTTAGTCGTTTGGACGTTGCTGTTATGGATTATCGTCCGCCTTGCCCGCAGATGAGAGCATGTCGGGGTTCTTTTCTATTTCGCTGATAATCAATAAGTTATCTCGTGCTGTGCAAAACATAAGCTTTTGGCTTGTAAAAGCTTATGTTTTGGCTTGTAAAAGATAAGCTTTTGGTCGGCAAAAGCTTAGGTATTGATTCTGATTCAATATAATGTCACGGTCAGTAAGAAATCAAAACAGTTTCTAAATATATATTTGTATTTTTATTCCTGTTCAATCTTATTTATTTCGTACCTTTGCAGTCGCATTATGAATTTTATAGATATATGTCTTTTGTCGGTGGCTTTGGCCATGGACTGCTTCGCCGTGTCGATAGTATGCGGCGTGCTTACGCGCAGGTATGTATTGAGGATTATATTACAGGTTGGCGTGCTGTTCGGTCTGTTTCAGGCATTGATGCCTTTTGCCGGTTGGCTGTGTACCCGCTATTTCAGCGGATATATCGAAGCGGTTGACCACTGGATTGCCTTTGCCCTGTTGGTGTTCTTGGGCGTGAGGATGATAAAAGAATCTTTCGGTGACGACGACGAGTGTCATTATGACCCGTCGCGGTTGCGTACGCAGATAGTACTGGCCGTCGCCACGAGCATCGATGCCCTGGCCGTGGGCATATCGTTCTCTTGCCTAGGATATAAGACGGTATCGCAGTTGGTCTTGCCGCTTGTCGTGATAGGTTTGGGGTCGTTTGTCTTTGCCGTTGCCGGTAATCTGCTCGGAGTGCGTTTCGGGAAAGCCATACAGAAAAGGCTAAAGTCTGAACTTATAGGTGGCGTGATACTGATATTTATCGGCAGCAAGATTCTGCTTGAACACATAGGTTGGTTGTAGAATGACGTGTTGTGGCGGGACAAACTGTTAGTGATGGCCGGTAAAAACTGTCATACGCAGACGGAGATGTGTCAAAATGGAGTTAATAAGGAGTTAATGGGAGTCAGACGGTCAGCCGAC
>CALNFG010000198.1 GCA_939792625.1 uncultured Prevotella sp. | reverse complement strand
GAAATAATACTGAAAGAAGACATCATCGGCTTGGGATTCAAGAACGATATAGTAAACGTAAAGTCAGGCTACGGCCGTAACTACCTCATCCCCAGCGGCAAGGGCGTAATAGCATCGGAATCGGCAAAGAAACAGCTTGCCGAGACTTTGAAGCAGCAGGCACGCAAGCTGGCCGCTATCAAGGCTGAGGCCGAGAAGAAAGCCGAGGCTCTGAAGGACGTATCTCTCGTGATAGAGGTTAAGGTGAGTGCCAACGGCGTGGCTTATGGCGCTGTGACGGCGGCCACCGTAGCTGCAGAACTGCAGAAACTGGGTCACGACATCGACCGCAAAATCATAACCATGCGCGATGCAAAGCGCACGGGTGACTATGCTGCCACTGTACACTTCCATAAGGAGGTAATCGTAGAAGTGCCTGTAAAGGTAGTGGCCGAGAATGCCGTTGCTGCTCCCGCAGAAGAGCCGCAGCAGACTGAAGTTGCAGCAGAAGAGCCCCAGCAGGCAGAAGCTGCAGCGACAGAAGAATAATTTTTGCACTGTAAAGCATGTTTATTATACGGGCCTCCGGTTGAGCGTTAAGCAGCCGGAGGCTTTATATTTATAGAGGTTGATAAGGGTTAGTTTCGGATAAAAGTATTATCTTTGCATTCATATACGATGTATTCCGGTATTTTAACAACTTAATCGCGTATGAAAGCATATTTCTCTATCATTATTTTCGCTGTGCTGGTATTGTCATCGGTCGTTGCCGGTACGGATAGCTATATGGAGGCACGTGGCCGTATTGCATCAGATTTAGACCGTGCCTTGGCCAAAGCACTTGCCGAGAAGGGACAAGAGTGGATAACAGCAGATACTGTCAGGGTGTGCCGGCAACTTGGCGCATCTTCGTCTGACGGTGTTGCGATGCTTTTGCGTGATGAATATTTTGACAAAAGTCTGTCGATACCGGAATTGCGTGGCAGGTCTTATGTATCGCTGACGGTGCTGGATGAAGGTGAAACAGTAGATATGATATGCCGTGACGTGGCCGGAATCTGTGGCGACACGATGGTGGTAAGTCCCGTTGAGGATAATGTCGCGGGGGTGCGGGTGGCTGTACGCGGTAACGTTGAGTGTTCTTTTGCCACAGTGCTGGAACTTTCAGACCAGAAATTGCCGCTTGCATTATGGACTGCGGCCCTGCTTTGGGGTATGTTGTCTTTTTATTATGTTCGTAAACCACGTGTTCATGCCATGACGTGTGAAGACTTTTGCAGAATAGGCGACATAAGTTATGACAAGTCAGCGCGTGTCTTTTATGATATGCAACACAACGAACTGAGACTTACTCCGATGCAGCTCACTCTGATGGAAATGTTCGTCAACGCCGAAGACCATCGTCTGACAAAGGTTGAGATATGCGAAGCCCTGTGGCCGGGCAAGGATGATGCCAGCGAAACGCTTTACACTTTGATAAGACGGTTGAAACAGGTGGTGGGACAAAGTTCAAACCTGCGGATAGAAACAGAACGCGGACGAGCATACAGACTGACAAGCAATTGTCAGTGAAATGTCAGACATTTGTCAGTGCTTTTATAAGTCTGAAGCTGTCGCCAGCGGTTATCTTTGCACAAAAAAGCAAAGATGATGCGTTTATTTATTATTTTTATTGCCGCTGCCGCACCGCTGTTATTGTGTGCGCAGACCGGCGGAGGCCGTACGGATGACGGCAGAGAGGTAAGTGATTCACTTTCCTTAGACGAAGTGGTGGTGAAAAGTTCCCGTATAAAAAACAAGGACGGGGTGTTGCGCATGTTTCCGACAAAGGAGCAGAAGGACGCTTCAGCCACGGGTTACGGCCTGCTGTCACGGTTGTCGCTGCCATATATCACAGTGGACGAGGTAAAGCGCACCATTACCGTTCCGCCGAATTTAGGACAGGTACAGGTAAGAGTCAACGGCGTATTGGCTGACAGCCGCAAGCTTATGTCGCTCGACATGGCCACCGTAAAGTACGTGGATTTTATTCAAAATCCCGGAGTACGTTACGGTAAAGATGTGAAGTTTCTCATCAACATAGTCACGGGCAAGACAGAGAATGGTTACGCTGCAGGCGTGACGGTTGACCATGCGCTCACCATGATGCGGGCCAATGACGATGTGTTTGTGAGGCTGAATAGGACTAACAGTGAGTTCGGGGTGAACTATTCGTTCGGTTATACAGATTCAAAGAATGTCAGATACGAAGAAACTTCAGACTACCTGATGCCCGACAATACGGTTTATACTGTCAGTAGGAAAGACATTGATGCCCGCATGAGGAACGTCTCCCATGGCCTTCAGTTGCAATACAGCTTTGCCGACTCCTCACGTTACATCTTGCAGGTAACTCTCGACGGCAACATCTTGCGCATGCCTGACAATATGCGCAGGCGTCTCAATGTGTATGGGGACAAGAGCGAGACGGTAACTGTCAACTCGTCAGATGACACAAAATCAGCCATGCTCGACACGTATTTCAGCTGTAACCTTACGCCGAGGCAAAGTTTGACGGCTACTTTAACAGGCAGTTATCAGCATTCAGACTATTCTTACGCTTACAAGACATCTTCGCCGTACTCATATTTTTCTACCGGCAACAGCCGCTCACTGTACGGAGAATTAGTATACGAAAACCGTCTGCGACCATTCGTTCTGTCGGCCGGACTCAATTGTGCTTTTAATCTTAGTTCCAACGGGTACGAAGGAGATGCCGAAGCCACAAATGACATATACATTTCTGACGTTTATGCTTTTGCGCAGATTTGCGGACAGCTGTCGGCCTTATCGTACAAGTTAGGTACAGGTGTCAGCCGCAGGCATTACAGTCAGGGTGTCAGGCGTTTTGATTACTGGTTATGGCGTCCGGGACTGAATGTCTCATATTCTCCTGTAAAGCCGTTTACACTTACGTATGATTTCAGCATAACGCAGCATCCGCCGCGTCTTGAGTATCTTGGCGACGTTGAGGTGATGAACAATGAGTTTGAGATAACAAAGGGTAATCCCGGACTTCAGGCAAACAGGGTTGTTGAGCAGTCGTTGCAGGCATCGTTTGAGATACCGTCGCTTTACACCGCTTTTACCACGGCTTATCGCCGGAATCTGAATTGTTCGATGCAACAAATCAGCCGCACAGCCGGCGATGACGGCCGTACGTATTATGTATTCACCCGCACCAATCAGCCGCGTATCGACCTGTTCTATGTCGACAACTACACACGTTATGACGTTTTGCAGAACAAGCTTTCGCTTACGTTCATGGGTGGACTGTACCGCTGTTTCAATTACGGCGATGATTACAAGCATCATTATTCGGCGTTCAACTGGAGCGCGCGTGCCGACGCTTATCTCGGACGCCTGTCACTGGCGGCAAGTGTGAATAACGGCTGGAGCTTCCTTGAAGGCGAAGCGAAGAATTACCATTCGTGGTCTTATTATCTTTCGGCTACTTACCGTGTGGGCACTTTTAACATTTCGCTCAATTGGCAGAACTGTTTCAGGAACAATGTGCGTATGTATCATGCCGAACTGCTAAACCGTTACGTTCATAAAACGCAAAGCATGACCAGTGGTGATATCGGCAACATGCTGGGCATAAGCGTAAGCTGGCGTATGTCGGGAGGACACCGCCAAAAGGCACTCAAACGGAACATAACCAAGCCGGCAATCGGGACGGGCATAATAAAATCGGCCGGCAACTGAGCCTGCGTTACAAGAGCTTATCTTTTGGTCTGCAAAAGCTTACCTTTCAGCCGCCGAAAGGTAAGCTTTTGCAAGTCGAAAGATAAGCTCTTGTTAAATGCTTTGACCTTTCCTGAAATTAGTTGACAGTTTTGTTGTTTAAAAACAGTTGTTGTTTA
>CALNFG010000197.1 GCA_939792625.1 uncultured Prevotella sp. | reverse complement strand
AGGATTTCTCACTGCCATACAACACTGAGAAATCCTAATGACCGATTTGGGTTTAATGGTTGTGCCTATGTCAAAGCGTCCGGAATCGGGTTTTTCCAATCCGAGCAACATTTTTATAAACGTTGATTTACCCGTACCGTTATTGCCGACTATACCCATTTTCTCATAACGGGCAAAATTATAATAAAAGTCTTTCAGGATAATCTTGTCTTCTCCCCATTGCTTTGATATATACTGACATTCAAAAATTTTGCTGCCAATATAGACATTGTTTGATTTCAGCCTTATCTGTCTGTCTTCAATACGTTGCTTGGCAATTTTCTCAAGTTCATAGAAAGCGTCCTCACGATAGCGTGCCTTATGTCCTCTTGCCTGCGGCATGCGGCGCATCCAGTCAAGTTCTTTGCGGTACAGATTGTTTGCCCTGGCGATTTCTGCTCTTGTATTGTCTATCCGTTCCTGACGTTTTTCGAGGTAATAGCTATAATTGCCGCGATAGGTATATATCTTTTTGTCATCCAGTTCAAGTATTACAGAGCATACTTTATCGAGGAAAAATCTGTCATGAGTCACCATGAGCAAAGTTCTATTGGCACTTGCAAGAAATCCCTCAAGCCATTCTATCATGTCAAGGTCAAGATGATTGGTCGGCTCGTCAAGGATAAACATGTCCGGCTCGGTTACAAGCACGTTAGCCAGTGCCACACGGCGTTGTTGCCCGCCGCTTAATGTACCCATAGTCTGATTCAAGTCGCCAATCTTTAATTGGGTAAGTATCTGCTTGGCTTTCAGTATCTTTTCCTCGTTGCCTGCATGATTGAAGCATGCGTCAAGCACAGTGTCTTCCGGATTGAACTTAGGCGTCTGTTCCAGATATCCGATGCGCAAGTCACGGCGATATATAATGTTGCCGGAGTCATATCCTTCAGTACCCGTCAGAATAGACAACAGAGTTGATTTACCTGTGCCATTACGTGCGACAAGTCCAACCTTCTGCCCTTCGGCCACACTGAATGATATGCCTTCAAATAAGACATGCGCTCCGAAAGATTTTGTAAGATTTTGTATATCCAGATATGGAAACTGACTGGCCATGTGTTTTTTATTCGTTATTGTTTAACGTTAAGTTTATCTTTTCGATATAGTCGAGTATTCCTTCCCTTCCCAACTTCTTATCGCTGCTTGTCACAAAATAAGGAGGCAGTTCTTCCCATGTGTCGTTAAGTTCTTTCATATATGTCTCTACGGCCATTTGAGCTTTCTGTGTGCCAAGCTTATCAGCCTTTGTAAAGACTATGGAGAACGGAATGCCGCTGCGTCCCAACCAATCGATAAAATTCCTGTCAACCGTCTGGAAGCCGTGGCGGATGTCTATCAGAACAAACACATTAACCAACTGTTCACGCTGAAGGATGTAAGACGTTATCATCTGTTCCAGCTTTTTCTGTACACTCTTCGAGCGTTTGGCGTATCCGTAACCCGGCAGGTCAACCAGATACCATTCATTGTTTATGATAAAGTGGTTGATTAATAGCGTTTTGCCGGGCGTTGCCGATGTCTTGGCAAGACTCTTATTGTTGCATAACATATTGATAAGGCTCGACTTGCCCACGTTGCTTCGCCCTATAAAGGCATATTCGGGCTTTATGTCTTTGGGACATTGCGTCCATGTAGGACTGCTTATCACAAATTCAGCTTTCTTGATATCCATTGTTATTTTTTGTTTCGCCACTGACACACAACTATCCGGCAGCCTCATGGCTGATTCAATGCCGGGTCAGAGTATTGTCAATGCAGATGTGACAAAGGTTATAAGTACATAACTTGCGCGGCTCACCTGTCCGTTATGTCTTTGTGGGGTGCAAAGATACAAAATATCATCGTAATAACCGAACAAAATGCAGATATTAGCACAAGTAAAAGTGATAATTCGGTTACATAATGCAGCAGTGGGAATGACTTGGAATAACGCAACAGGTAAGTGTCTGTTTACCAATAACTTGTAACATGGTGTCCGAAAGGTTATCTTTTGGTTCTCAAAAGCTTATTTTTCAGACGCTGAAAGGTAACCTTTCGAACGGCAAAAGCTTATCTCTTGCAAAACGGAACTATTTTACCACATATCAGACTGACCGTAAGCTTGAAGTTCACACATGGAAAAAATCGTTATTTGAGTTGAAGTTTGTCACAAAAAGCATTATCTTTGTAATCTGATTATTTTTTCAATTATATAAATTAAATGAATATGGAACAACGATTTTGCCAAAGCTGCGGAATGCCGTTAAACGACGGACATTTTGGTACAAATGCAGACGGAAGTAGCAATGAAGATTACTGCATTTATTGTTATAAAAACGGTAAATTCACCCAAAACTTTACCATGACACAAATGATTGAGTTTTGTCTGCAGTTCTTGGACCAATGGAACACACAGGCCGGATTGAATCTAACCTCCATACAAGCGAAAGAACAAATGTTGAAATATTTTCCACACCTGAAACGATGGAAGAAAAAAGACGAACGTCCGCTTGAAGAAAAAGCCGTTGTTCTGCTTGCACAATGTGAAAATGTAACAGTGGCATCAGTTGATTCAGACGGCTATCCGCGTCCTGTACAAATGTCTAAAATCCGGACAAAAGGCTTTAGTGAGGTATGGATGGCAACAAGTGCCGGCTCGGTAAAAGTAAAGGATTTCAGAGAAAACAACAAAGCCGGACTTTGTTATGAACATTACGGTGACAGTGTATCGCTGCGCGGTACAGTCGAGATTGTCACCGATGATGATATACGCAAGGAGATGTGGCAAGACTGGTTTATACATCATTTTCCCGAAGGTCCAGCAGACAAAGATTATATACTTCTGCACTTTACAGGAACGAAAGCCACGTTCTGGATTAACGGTGAGTTCGCACATTCAGATATTTAAGAAGACAGTCAGACATCAACATCAAACAAAAAAAGAGAAAAACATGAAAAATGAAGTGCTGTACCTGTTGCTTGACAAGTATGCAGACCACGAAGCCGTATTCCTGGCTTCAGCTATATCATGCGATGAGCGCAACATAAAGGAAAATCCGAAATACATAAACAAAATATTATCGCCAAAACCCGGCTCTGTATGTTCTTGCAGCGGATTCCGCATTTTGGCGGACTACTCGTTTGAAACAATGCCTGATGATTATGCCGCCTTGATTTTGATTGGAGGTTTCGGATGGCTGGATGAACATGATGCAGACAAAGTTGTACCGGTTGTACGGCATGCAATAGAAAAAGGAATCATAGTGGGTGCCATCTGCAATGCAGCCTCGTTTATGGCCAGACACGGTTTTCTGAACAATATCAGGCATACTGGTAACGGGGTGGAACAGCTGAAGCTGTGGGGCGGTGACAGTTATACCAACTCGGCAGGCTATGTTGACGAACAAGCCGTGTCAGACAAACGCATTGTGACGGCCAACGGAACAGGCTATCTGGAGTTTGCCAAAGAACTCCTGTTGCTTTTGGATAATGACACCCCCGAACAGACAGAACGCTTCTATCAATTTAATAAAATTGGTTTCACTGAGATAATGAAGAGCATGCAGAGATAATCATGCAATCTGATAAAAACAAGAACAATATGTGCAACAAGCTGGAAACATATCGCCTGATTCTCCGTCCGTGGCTGGAAACCGATGCGGACACCTTATATAAATACGCAAAAGACCCGGCCGTAGGCCCTATTGCCGGATGGCCTCCACACACTTCAGTTGAAGACAGTTTGGAAATAATACGTACGGTCTTTGCCGCTCCCGAGACGTATGCCGTTGTGCTTAAAGACACAGGCGAACCTGTAGGCAGTGCGGGCATAATGTTTGGCGACGGCATGCACAGCGCCAAAATGAAAAATGGAGAGGCTGAAATAGGCTATTGGATAGGTGTGCCAT
>CALNFG010000196.1 GCA_939792625.1 uncultured Prevotella sp. | reverse complement strand
TGTTCTTCGGCGTGCTGTGGGGCGTGGGCGGACTTACGTTCGGCCTGTCGATGCGTTATCTCGGCGTGGCTCTCGGCCAGAGCATAGCCCTCGGCACATGCGCCGGACTGGGCACGGTGCTTACGCCCGTGTTTACGGGCAACACGCAGGACCTGACAATGCCCGTGATTGTCGGCGTGGTGGTGACGCTGATAGGCATCGGAGTAATCGGCGTGGCCGGCAACATGAAGGCGCAGTCGCTCAGCGAGGAGGAGAAGAAAGAGGTGGTGAAGGACTTTAATTTCACAAAGGGCATCATCGTGG
Organism: uncultured Prevotella sp.; assembly: GCA_939792625.1. Taxonomy (GTDB): domain Bacteria; phylum Bacteroidota; class Bacteroidia; order Bacteroidales; family Bacteroidaceae; genus Prevotella. The sequence goes on along the minus strand of CALNFG010000196.1, from coordinate 3,635 downwards.
CACTGCTCGCCGGATTCATGAGTGCCTGCTTCAGCATAGGTCTCGGCTTCGGCGGAAATCTGAACTTCGGCGACGCCACCGACCCCATGTACAAGACTCTGCCCGCAACGCTGCTCGTGACGCTCGGCGGATTTGTAACAAACGCTGTCTACTGTTTTTACCAGAACAGCAGGAACAAGACGTGGAAAGACTACTCACGGACGGGGCTTTATGCCAACAACTTGGTGTTCTGTGCGCTGGCCGGACTGTTGTGGTACAGCCAGTTCTTCGGGCTGAGTCTCGGCAAGGGCTTTCTTACCGCTTCGCCCGTACTCCTTACGTTCTCATGGTGCATACTGATGGCACTGAACGTTACCTTCAGCAACGTGTGGGGAATAATTCTGAAAGAGTGGAAGGGATGTTCGCAGAAAACAATCACGGTGCTTGTGGCCGGACTGTTGATACTAATCGTGTCGTCGTTCTTGCCGCAACTGCTGAAATGACAGGTAAAAGGTAAAAGCGCGAAACGGGAATGAACGAGAATTTTTTGTAGTGTATTAACAGGCTGTAGTGACAGTCTCTTTCTTCCCCTTCCGGCGCTTTTGCCTTGCCTTTTTCTTATGGTTTACTTTCTTACCGTATATCTCATCCATACCGTATTGTCACCGGCACGTCTCACGTCGGTGAGAGTGAGCAGGGTGACGGGGTAGCTGCTGTCAGCGATGCCGTCAAAAACGGCGGTCATGCCGGCACGTCCGTCTATGCCCGCACCGACCATCAGGCTTACTTCGTCGAGGAGGCCTGCCTTCAGAAAAGCGGCGTTGATGTGTCCGCCGCCTGTCACGGCAAGGCGCTTTATGCCGAATCCGGCATGCAGTATCTGCATGGCGTGCGGCAGGTCGATGCCGTCTTTTCCGCATGCAATCCATGAAATGCCCTGTGACGTAAGCCGCTCGTGATATTCGCGCGGGCAGTTCTCGTCGGTAATCACGAGCAGATTCCTCATGCCGTCGGGCCATGTCAGTGTGCCGTGGGTGTCGATGGCTATCTCATAGTTGGGACATTCGGCTGCCTTGTGCGTTTTTGTCACGCCTGCCGGCGCCGGGTCTTTCGCCACGAATCTGTCGGGAAGTGCCGTGTGCATCTGCATGGTGACGCGCCCGGACAGTGTGGCGTCACATTCAAGCTCGTCAAGTGCTTCGTAATAAGAGTCGGTATTGTCAATCTTTTCAGTCATGTCACAGTCTATTCTGCCGTCAACCGACGACATCATGTGGCAAATAATGTAAGGTCTGTCTGCTGTCTCTTTGCTTGTCATAATGCTGAATGGTTAATTTCTGTTTGCTGCCGCAAAGATACTTGCTTTATTGCAGAACGGGGATATACGGATTACTTTTAGTATAAAACTTTTTACTGTTTCACACCTTTGCAAAAAGAATGTAGATGCCATAATTGCGGCTCTGTTTTAAATTACCGCAATTATGATTTGTTTTACGACTTATATAAAGGCAAGTTGACACATCCTCAAAATCTTTTTCATATTCCCATTCTAAAATTTACAATATTAAAATTCTACATATACACAGGCGTAAAGTCCATTTTCAGTGCGTGCGCGATGCGTAGGAAGCTGGATAGCTGCATATCCGTTTCGCCACGCTCAATGCGGGCAATGTAACTTCTTGCCGTGCCCGTTTTCTCAGCCAGTTCTCCCTGTGTCATTTGCAGCTCCTTGCGCCTGTCACGCAAGATTATGCCGTAATAATACGCACGTGCCTTCTCCTCAAACTCCCTGCGGCTTTCAGTGCCGGGCGCACCGTATTTTGCATCAAGCAACTCATCGGCGTTGTGCAATCTTTCGAGTTTCGTTTCATCAAATTGTATCATAATTGAAATCCTCCAAGTATTTTTAATGCCTTTTTTATCTGTTTGTCATAGTCCTTTGTGGACTTCTTCAAAAATGCGTTCAATACCAATATTTTTGTGGCAAGCATTATGTTGGTGTTGTTCACCGCGAACAATACAGTTCTGTATTCGTTTGTGCTTACGGAAACACGCATTTCATATACATCTGTACCGTTCAGACGTTTTACGAATTTTGTAGCTATCACCTTTTCATTTCTTACAATGCCAAACACATAGTCAAACTTCTGTTTAACCCTGTCTTGTTGTTGGTGATAAAACTCCCAAAATTCATCCGAGAAATACAAATCCCTTATATGTTCCTTGTTTTCTTCCATACCGCAAAGGTAACTAATAAGATACAATAATACAAATATTTCCTCGTTTTCTTTTGCCGCTTCACGAAAAGTTGGATATTATCCAATGTGATTAGATTTTTCTCTATTGCATTTTTGCAGAGGTCTCTGTCTGTTGTCACGTATGGTGACTGTCGGCGTGATGAATGTCTGCAAAGGGTATAAAAAAACGAAATTCCAATGTTTCACAACATCGGAATTTCGCGTCTAAATAGACTCTTAAACTAATATTATCTGAGAATGATAAGATTTATTTCTACTTTTCAGTGTCCTTTTCGTGTTCATGCTTATTTCGGCAGATGGAAGGCTTTTGTCATCTCGGCCATCTGTTCGTCGCTCATGCCTTCGGGCTCCTCACCCATGTTTTTGGCCGCGATATATATCAGTGCGCTCTTGTTGAGAACATCAACCTGGTCAAATGCCTGCATTATGTCATTGTCGATGGCAAAGACTCCGTGCTTTTCCCACATGGCTACGTCATAGTCGTCAAGTTGTCTTACGGTTTCTTCAGCCAGCTTCACGCTGCTCGGCAGCTCGTACGGAATGATGCCCAGACCGCGCGGACAGAACGCTTTTGTCTCAGGAATCATGCTCCACAGCAGTTTCGTCAGTACGTCCTTGCCCAGGAACTTGCGTATGTGTGTCATGGCGACAAGCTCTATCGGGTGGGTGTGCAGCGAAGCGCGGTAGGGCGAGCCTTTCTCTATGAGATGGTTGTGTACCATCAGGTGAGAGGGTAATTCGCTTGTCGGGTTGACAGGATTGTCGGCGATGATTACGTAGCTTGCACAGTCGTCAAGTATTCTTATTATGCTGCCGTTCTCCATCGGCTGGCGTGCCAGGTCGCGCATTCTGCGGTTTGTACCCTTGCAGAAGAAATAAGTGCCTTTCAGATGAGGCAGTGTCACTCCTATTTGTTTTACCTCGCTGATAGCCGGCATCTGTCTGATTTCGTCGTCTACAAACTCTGTCACGTTTACGGTTATGTTGCCGCCGTTGCGCTCGGCCCAACCTTTCTGCCACAGGTAACCTGCAACTTCTGCAACCTTGTCTACTTCTTTTTTCAATGCCGGACGTCCGTCGAGTACACTTTTCATAATTTCAGATTTTTGTTTTTGCAAAAATACTACAAAACACTGTCTGCTTTACATTGTATTTTGATTTATAAACATTGTTTTTTGACATTAAAAGGGCTTGCTTTGCAAAAAACGTGCCATATCTTGTATTATTATGTTTTTTCGGGGAGCAGTTAGTGGCCGGTCAAACGGTTGTCAGATAAATGGCTTGTCGCCGAAAATTCGTCTTACGTTGCCGGTTGTAACGGCGGCAACTTCATCTTCGCTTACCCCGTAACATCCGGCAAGGCGTTTACCATACCTACAACATGGATAAATGCCATAA
>CALNFG010000195.1 GCA_939792625.1 uncultured Prevotella sp. | reverse complement strand
TTTATGTTCGTCTTTACGGTAAAAGTTCTTTCTATCCAACAGATTTGCGGATGAATTGCAAGAGGTAAGCTTTTGGTTTGCAAAAGACCGTCTTTCAGCTTGTAAAAGGTAAGCTTTTACAGACCAAAAGCTTACCTTTTACAAACACATTGATTATCAACGAGTTACAGAAGCAGTAAAAAGAGGCTCACAAAGCCTCCTTGACGCCGTTGCCGGGGAAGTGCATTCCGGCCACAATAAGCTTGTTCTGCCGGACGTATTCGATGTATTTGCGCCGCGATTCGACGGCCTGTTCGCGATCCATGTCATAGTCGGGGCAGATGTCAAGGTCTTTTATCTGCAGGTCGAAGCCGTGCATCAGGTCGCCGGCAATGAACAGCCGCCCTATCCTATACACCGTGTGGCCGGGCGTATGTCCCGGTGCGGGCATGGCTTTTATGCCGAGAGGCAGCGGCTCGCCGTAGTTGAAGCGGTGCAGACGGCTGCCGTATGCTGACATGGCGTGCATCGCGTTACGGGCGTTACGGCTGCTCATGGCCAGCCAGCTTGCGTATTCTTTGTCGGGAACGTACACTTCGGCTTTTGTGAACACGGCTTTACCGTCGAGCGTCATTCCGCCGATGTGGTCGCCGTGGAAGTGGGTTATCACGAGAAAGTCGATGTCTTCGGGACTTATGCCGGCAGCTTTCAGGTGTTCGAGCATTTTTCCTCCGCGGGCCGTACCGTTGCCCGTGTCGAAGAGAATCTTCTTTCCGCCCGTCTCGACGATAAAACAGCTGACCGACGACGGCACTGACCCTTCGGGCGAAAGCCTTTCTACTTTGGCCGAATCGCTGTCGCCGTAAAACAGCTTGTTCGGCATACGCTTGTCACCTTCGTTGTCTTTGATTGTGATGAGTGTCAGCGAGTCGATGGCCATGGTTGTAACTCCTTCGGTCAGGGAGGTTGTCTGTGAAACCGCCCGGCGTTGTCCGCCCGAACACGCCAGGGCAAAAGTCATGGCTGCAACAGCGGCCGCGAGTCTTACAGTTTTTAATCTTTTCATGATGTTGTGGTTATGTTTTTATTGTCAGGATACAAATATAATGATAATAAACGGAAAAACAACCGCTTGCAGTAAACATTTGTTTGTCTGCAGGCGGTTGTTTTTCCGTTTTGTCGGCAGTGGCAGCTGTCAGAGCAGTTCTTTTTCGGCCGCAAGGTCGTCAACGGTCATTTTCGGTGCCGGCACGTCACGCATGCGCACCACGTCCTCCTTACCGCACGTGTAATTGTAGTACAGCCGTTCGGTGTCGTCGAGTTCATCATAATGTTTGAGGCATCCTTTTGCTTTCATGAAGTCTTCCCGCGACAGACTGTCAGACGCTTTTACGAACAGTATCCGCCGTGCTATCGGGTTGTGGTTGTAGTCAAGACAGGTATATATTCCTCTGAGATAAGGCGGTTTGTCATACATCGGCAGTTTCAGGCAGATATTGAACAGTGCCATCTGCGGCGGTCTGTTCTCGTTGAAGAAGATGTACATGTGGCTGAGGCCGTTCATCAGTGCAAATCCGTGATGCGTCGAGCCGTATGCGTTGTTGTGCGTTACTTCCACGTAGTCGCCGCCGTCGGCCGGAGCAATCAGATACGGCTCAATCTTCATGGCGTCTGTGCTTGACGACAGACTGTAGCTTATGTATGTGCCGCTGAAATCGGCAGCGAGCGCCACCGCGCCTTTCATGGCCTGCATCATCATCTCTGAATGTATGTTTTCTCTCTCATTGCCGCCGGGCTTCGGCGTAAATTCCATGGCCATAAGCGCGGTTTTCATATTGCCCATCTGTCCGAGCAGCTTTTTCTTTGACACATTGTTCACCCAGGCGAGAGCCTTGTCGAGGGCCTCGTCTTCAGGCAAACCCTTGTCCGTGTTCTTGAAGTATTCGGGCATCACGGTGGTGAACAGGGCCGACATGACGCTCGGGGCAAATCCCGCACACTCGGCAATCTCTTTCATCTTTACCCCTTTGTGGCGTAAGAATTTTATGCGTTCGTATATTTCTTTCAGGTCATCCATGTTTTTAAGCGAAGTTTTGTGCAAAGTTAAGCATTTAATCTGATACAGATATTACATAGCGGTTACATTGAGACTTCAGTTGTTTTACGTTGGCGTTATAAAGCCTTTTCATTCATTTTAATGAATTGTTACACGGATATTATTCATCCGATATTCATTTTTCGGGCGGAAATACGGGTGTAATTTTGCATCGTCAAAACGGAAAGCTGAGGTTGTGGGAGCTGCAGAGCCTTACGTCCGATAACACTGTCATAAGAGTTTCATCAATGTTTGAATATCTTTCGGCCGCAGGCCTGCAAGCTCCCGGACCCAGAAAAACGGGAAAATAAAAAACGGAACCACAAATGGAACAGAACATCTCATGTATGCAAAGAATCAAGGCATTGAGGAACAACATGCCCGACTGGTTATTCGTGCTGTGGGCAGGAGGCACGGCTCTGCTGTCCTACTCGCTTGTCTACGCGCTGCGCAAGCCCTTCACGGCTGCCGAGTTTGAAGGTTTTCAGGTGGCGGGCATGGACTATAAGATAGTAGTGAGCATCATACAGCTCATAGGATATGTATGCGCAAAGATGCTGGGCATTAAGTTCATATCCGAACTTAAACCTGAAGGCCGCCTGCGCTTCATCATCGGCTCGGCCGCATTGTCGGAAGTGTCGCTGCTGGCTTTCGGCCTGCTGCCCGTACCTTACAATATATTTGCACTGTTTTTCAACGGACTTTCGTTAGGCTGCATGTGGGGAGTGATTTTCAGCTTTCTCGAAGGGCGCCGCACCACTGACCTGCTGGCAAGCATCATGGGAGTGAGCATGGCGCTGAGTTCGGGCGTGGCCAAGTCGCTTGGCCTTTATGTTCTCAACGATATCGGCGTAAGCGAGTTCTGGATGCCGGCCCTTGTCGATGCGGCAGCTTTTCCCCTGCTGTGCTTCATGGGATGGATGATGACTAAATTCCCGGCACCCACCGCTGCCGACATAGCCGCCCGCACGAAACGCACCACTCTTGACGGCCGACAACGGCGACAACTGTTTGTAAAGTTCATGCCGCTGCTGATAATGCTCTTCGGCGCAAATCTGCTGCTCACAGTGCAGCGAGACATCAAGGAAGACTTCATAGTCTGCATCATAGACGTAAGCCAGGTGTCTTCGTGGGCCTTTGCTTATCTCGACTCGATAGCCACGCTCGTCCTGCTGGGAGCTTTCGCCCTGCTCTCTGCCGTAGGCAATCATCTCAGAGCCTTGTGCCTTATACTCATAATGTCGATTATCGGCATGGGCACGGTTGCTTTCCTCGGAGCCGAAGGCGGAGCCATGGGACTGCCCGTAACGGCTTGGCTCTTCCTGCAGACACTGTGCATAGACATAGCCTATCTCAGTTTCCAGACAATATTCTTCGAGAGATTCATCGCCTGCTTCAAGGTGAAAGGCAATGTGGGATTCTTCATCATCACAATCGACTTCATAGGTTATCTTGGCACGCTGGCACTGCTGCTGTTCAAGGAGTTTCAGGCTCCGCACATTGACTGGACGTCATTCTACAACGGCATGAGCGTTTACGTAGGCATTGCCTGCTGCGTGGCTTTCGCAGGCTCGATAGTCTACATCATCAAGACAAAATATACCCGGGCAACCGCCGACAAACCCGCAGAAGCCGCCGAGACAGCCGGCGCGGAAGCCGTATGCGCCCCGCAGAACGATTCGGCAAGAGACAACAAACAAGGATTATTAACAACCACAGCAATATGACAAATATGAAAAAGATTGAATGTATCATCATGGACTGGGCCGGAACGGCCGTCGATTACGGATGTTTTGCTCCCGTTGCGGCTTTCGTAGAAAGCTTCAAGGCCATAGGAGCGCCGGTTACGGCAGCCGAGACACGTGCCCACATGGGACTGACAAAGATTGAGGAAGTACGCGCACTTTTCGCCATCGACCATGTTAAGGC
>CALNFG010000194.1 GCA_939792625.1 uncultured Prevotella sp. | reverse complement strand
CCGCCATAGAACAGGCGGGGGGCGTTACGGCCGATGTCAGCATGCAGGTACCGGCACTGTTTCACACGCCGCAAGTCAACATCGGTGTGTTTCATGAGTCGAACATAAGACTGGCTGACTGTCTGACGGCCACGGTCGGACTGAGGTATGACTACAACCGCGTTAGCGTAAACTACGACACGAGCGCCGGCATGACTGTTACGGCGAGCGTAATGGGGGCTCAGGCTGCTAATACGTTGACTTCTGTGCTGGCCAATGATACTCACGACGGATACAGCCAGCTGCTGCCTAAGGTGGGGCTTACGCTGACGGTTGACGACAACGGAAGCAACGTTTACGCGGTTGTGAGCAAAGGTTATCGTGCGGGAGGATATAACATACAGATGTTCTCGGACATACTGCAGGCCGAACTTACGGCCAACTCGTCGCATGCCATGAACGGCAGTTATGATGTTCCGCACACTCCGGAAGACTATGAACGTGTAAACAGTACTATAACATACAAGCCCGAAGAAAGCTGGAACTATGAGGTGGGCGCGCATCTGAATCTTTTTGACGACATGATTCATGCCGACATTTCGGCTTATTGCATGCAGATACGCAACCAGCAGCTGTCAGTCATGGCAGGCACTTACGGCTTCGGGCGAATGATGGTCAATGCAGGTCGAAGCCGCAGTCTCGGCGTGGAAGCCGCGTTGCGCGGAAGTGCCGTTGACAACCGTCTTTCGTGGGCTGTGTCGTATGCACTGACGGATGCAAAGTTTACCGAATATAACGAGACCGGAAGCGAAGGGCAGACGGTAAGTTATGAGGGATGCCGGGTGCCGTTCGTTCCCAATCATACGTTCAGTGCCCGTGCCGACCTGCGTCTGCCGTTCGGCACAGCCGGTACACGTGCAGTGTTGTTGGGTGCAGACGTTACGGCGCAAGGGCGCATATACTGGGATGAGGCTAATACGGCATCACAGCCTTTTTATGCCCTGTTCGGTCTGCATGCCGGTCTGCAATGGGGTAAGGCTTCGTTACGCCTGTGGTGCCGTAATGTCACAAATACACGTTATGCAACATTTGCGTTCAGCAGTTCAGCTTCAGGCAGCGAACAGTGGTTTGCCCAGCGCGGCAATCCCATCCAGGCGGGATTTGACATCCGGCTCAGGCTCTGATGCCGCCGGCAGCAGTTTGCGGGCAGATGAAATTGTTGCTTAAAGAGCCCGTTCGGATAAAGAAGTGTTTCGTCTTACACATTCTGCATCTGCATCCGTAATGTATGTCGCCTGAAAAGTGATAAATCAAAAGGTAAGCTTTCACACCGCAAAAGCTTACCTTTTAGTTTGTAAAAGCTTATCTTCTGTAATCTCAAAGCTTACCTACTGAAGAGGCACGGATAAAGAGGCGGCAGCCGTGTGTTTCCCCCTGTGGCCGGCATCAATGAATATCCCGTATGCAAATAAAACATATATTTTCTGCAGTCATTTTGCGTAATTAAAATAAAATGAGTAATTTTGTCAGCTAAATGAACACTATAGAACTGCAGAAAGTAAAACAGCGGTACAACATAGTCGGTAATTGTGACGGGTTGAACCGCGCGCTTGATGTCGCCTTACAGGTGGCACCGACAGACTTGTCTGTACTCATTATAGGCGAAAGCGGAGTGGGTAAGGAAATCATTCCACGCATAATCCACGACAATTCGCCGCGGCGACGCGAAAAGTATTTCGCAATAAACTGCGGTTCGATACCTGAAGGCACCATCGACAGTGAGTTGTTCGGTCATGAGAAAGGCTCGTTTACAGGAGCGATAGGCGAGAGTGAAGGCTATTTCGGCGTGGCCAACAAGGGGACGATTTTTCTTGATGAAGTCGGCGAGCTGCCAATGGCTACGCAGGCAAGATTGCTGAGAGTGCTTGAGACAGGTGAATACATACGTGTAGGCGGTCAGAAAATAATGAAGACCGATGTGCGCATAGTGGCCGCCACAAATGTAAACATGCGCAAGGCTATAAGTGAAGGCCGTTTCAGGGAAGACCTGTATTACCGTCTTAATACCATACCAATACAGATGCCGCCGTTGCGCGACCGCGGAGAGGACATCGTCCTGCTGTTCCGCCTGTTTGCCATGCAGATGGCAGAAAAATACCGTCTGCCGAAGATTACGCTTACGGATGAGGCCAGGGCCATAATGCTGAAATACAAATGGCCGGGCAACGTAAGACAGTTGAAGAACATCACAGAACAGATGTCGGTGTTGAGCGAAAAACGCGAGATAGACGCCGAAACAATACACAGATTTATCCCCGAAGACGCCGAAAGCACACAGCTGGCCACGATGTCTGCAAGCGGAGAAAGCCATTCGTTTGAGAGTGAGCGTGAGATATTGTATAAAATATTGTATGAATTGCGTGGAAACGTGAGCGACCTGCGTCGTGAGATGAACAGTCTGCGTAAACAGATAGATGCCTCGCGCGGCAATACCATAAGCGGAAATGACGCCGGACTGCCGTCAATCATATCAAACCGCAATGACAGTATTGGAACGGAAGCGCGCACACAGGCAGAGGTACAGGACGCCGTCGCCGAGGAAATATCCGAGCCGGAAAGCCTGAATCTTGAAGACCTGGGCCGACAGATGGTGGAAAAGGCTCTTGAACGAAACGGCGGTAACCGCAAAAAGGCCGCCAAAGAACTTGGCATATCAGACCGTACACTTTACAGAAGAATAAAGCAATATGGACTTGAGAAATAGTAACACCACACGCAGGGGAAGAAAACCGGGCAGTGCGGCGGCCGTCAGGATGAAAAACATCCTGATGATATTTGTTGCGGCCGTGGCTTTTGTGTCGTGCATACCGAAGTACAGTTTTAACGGTGCAAGTATAGACTATTCAAAGACAAGAACAATACAGATAGCCGACTTTCCTATACGCTCCAGCTATGTGTGGGCACCGATGGCAAGCATTTTCAACAATCAGCTTAAAGACATCTTTGCCAACAATACGCGCCTGATACAGGTGAAAAATAACGGAGACTTGAAAATAGAAGGCGAAATCACACAGTATTCGCAGCGTAACAAGGCCGTGACTGCCGAGGGAACATCGGCCCAGGCGGAATTGTCGATGACGGTGAACGTCAGGTTTACCAACAATGCCAATCATAAGGAAGACTTTGAGCGTCAGTTTACGGCCACATCGTCTTTCGAGACTACCACGTCGTTTACGTCGGTACAGGAAGAACTGGTAACACAGATGGTAGAGGATATAACCGACCAGATATTCAATGCAACTGTAGCCAACTGGTAAGCCTGTAAGAAATGGATTTAGAGCAACTGATAAAACACCCGGAACTGATGGATAAGGAAACGTTGTATGATCTGCGTTCCCTGCTTGCTCTGTATCCGTATTTTCAGACAGCCAGATTGCTGTTGCTGCAAAATCTTTATCTGCTGCATGATCCCTCTTTTGACGAAGAGCTGAGGCGCTCGGCCGTGTATGTGACCGATCGCGAGGTTGTGTTCAATCTTGTAGAAGCCGCTCATTACAAGTTGCATGCACATGAAAAAACTGACGTACAGGAGAAGCAGAATCCGGACCGACAGGCAGAAGCGGAAAACGGAAGCCGTACAATTTCGTTGATAGACAAGTTTCTCGACTCCATACCGGCCGATGCCGATGAGCAGAAGAACAAGGGAACGAGACGGAAACGCAGACCAACGCCGGCTGATGCGGCCATTGACTATGTGTCGTACCTTCTTGAAACAGAAGGCGACGATTCAGCGGCAGATGCGGACAGCAGTCCGGTGATGAAAGGACAAGACCTCATAGACAACTTCATAAATAACGAGAACGGTAAGATAGAACTGAAAGACGAACCTGAATATGTGCCTGAGATAGAAAGTAACGACAAAAAAGAAGGTGACGAGAAATATTTTACAGAGACTTTGGCCCAGATTTATATACGACAGGGAAGATATTCAAAGGCTTTGGAAATTATTAAGCGTTTAAATTTGAATTAT
>CALNFG010000193.1 GCA_939792625.1 uncultured Prevotella sp. | reverse complement strand
TGTTTAATTTTTAATTGTTAATTTTTAATTTTGGAATTTTATGAACGAAGAGAATAAAATTACAACTGCTTATACCGACGACAACATCCGCCATCTTTCCGACATGGAACACGTGCGCACACGCCCCGGAATGTACATCGGGCGGCTGGGCGACGGCTCCATGCCCGAGGACGGAGTGTACGTGCTGCTGAAGGAAGTCATCGACAACTCCATCGACGAGTTCAAGATGAACGCCGGCAAACGCATCGAGGTTGACATCGACGACGAGCTGCGCGTGACCGTCCGCGACTACGGGCGCGGCATTCCGCAGGGCAAGCTCGTCGAGGCCGTCAGCGTGCTCAACACCGGCGGAAAGTATGACTCAAAGGCGTTCAAGAAGAGCGTCGGCCTTAACGGCGTCGGCATAAAGGCCGTCAACGCGCTGAGTTCGGTGTTCGAGGTGCGCTCCTACCGCGACGGCACGGTGCGCTCGGTGCAGTTTGAGAAGGGTGTTCAGAAAAGCGACACGACCGAGGACACGCAGGACGAGAACGGCACTTACGTCTTCTTCGAGCCAGACGCCACGCTGTTCAAGAACTACCGCTTCCACACTGATTTCGTCGAGACGATGCTCCGCAACTACACTTACCTCAACACGGGGCTTACCATCATGTTCAACGGACGCCGCATCCTGAGCCGCAACGGACTGGAAGACCTGCTCAACGACACGATGACCACCGACGGAATATACCCCATAATCCATCTCAAGGGCGAAGACATCGAAATAGCTTTCACGCACACCAACCAGTACGGAGAGGAGTATCACTCGTTCGTGAACGGACAGCACACCACCCAGGGAGGCACCCACCAGAGCGCCTTCAAGGAGCATATAGCCAAGACGATAAAAGAGTTTTTCAACAAAAACTTCGAGTACACCGACATACGCAACGGCCTCGTGGCAGCCATCGCCGTAAACGTGGAGGAGCCGATGTTCGAGAGTCAGACAAAAATCAAGCTCGGCTCGCTCACCATGAGTCCCGACGGCGTGAGCGTGAACAAATACGTGGGCGACTTCATCAAAACCGAGGTGGACAACTACCTGCACAAACATGCTGACGTGGCAGAGGTCATGCTGCAGAAGATACAGGCCAGCGAAAAGGAGCGGAAGGAAATGGCAGGAGTGACAAAGCTGGCCCGCGAACGGGCAAAAAAAGCCAACCTGCACAACAGAAAGCTGCGCGACTGCCGCATACACTTCAGTGACGTAAAGAGCGAGCGCAAGGAGGAAAGCTCAATATTCATAACCGAGGGCGACTCGGCAAGCGGCTCCATAACCAAAAGCCGCGACGTAAACACACAGGCTGTGTTCTCACTGAGGGGTAAGCCGCTCAACTCTTTCGGCCTTACAAAGAAGGTGGTGTACGAAAACGAGGAGTTCAACCTGCTGCAGGCCGCACTCGACATAGAAGACGGACTCGACACACTGCGCTACAACAAGGTGATTGTGGCCACCGATGCCGATGTCGACGGTATGCACATACGCCTGCTGATAATAACGTTCTTCTTGCAGTTCTTTCCCGACCTGATAAAGAAAGGCCACGTCTACGTGCTGCAGACGCCGCTGTTCCGAGTGCGCAACCGCCGCACGAAGATACGCGACAAGAAAACACTCGAAGAGGCCAAAGGCTCTAAGGGCGACTTCATAACACGCTACTGTTACAGCGAGGAAGAGCGCCTCAACGCCATAGCAGCGCTCGGTCCCGACCCTGAGATAACGCGCTTTAAGGGTCTCGGCGAGATAAGTCCCGACGAGTTCCGCAACTTCATCGGTCCCGACATGCGCCTTGAACAGGTGACTCTGCACAAGACTGACCAGGTGCAGAAACTGCTCGAATACTACATGGGCAAGAACACGCCCGAACGCCAGAACTTCATCATAGACAATCTGGTTATCGAAGAAGACCGGCCGGAAGAAGAGGAAACTGAAGATTAAGAAGTAAAAAACAAACAACACGTTACCTGACAACCAACCATTACAGGCCGCAAGGCCGCACAATCCTACATGCCTTATGAAAAATAAAGCACTGATAACATTATTATTATGTCTTTCCGTCGTCTTAACGGCAAGCGCCCAGATACGCATCGACTTCTCTCAAGACAGCCCGATACGCAAACTGCAGATAGCCGAAATGGCGATAACCAATCTTTATGTCGACTCCGTGGACGAGAAAAAACTCGTAGAGGATGCCATACGCGGAATGTTGGAGAAGCTCGACCCTCACTCATCTTACGCCAACGCTGAAGAGGTGAAAGCCATGAACGAGCCGCTGCAGGGCAACTTTGACGGCATAGGAGTGCAGTTTAACATCGTTGACGACACACTGCTCGTAATACAGCCCGTAAGCAAAGGCCCGTCAGAGAAAGTGGGCATCATGGCCGGCGACCGCATAGTGAGCGTGAACGACACAGCCATTGCCGGAGTAAAGATGAGTAAGGAAGAGATTATGCGCCGCCTGCGCGGTCCGCGCGGCACAAAAGTCAATCTCGGCATAGTACGCCGCGGAGTGGGCGAAGTGCTTAAATTCACGGTAAAACGCGACAAGATTCCGGTGAAGAGCGTCGACGCCGTGTACATGATACGGCCTCAACTCGGCTACATAAGGATAGGTAACTTCGGAGCCACAACCCACGACGAGTTCAAACAAGGCATGGAACAGCTGAAACGCGAGGGCATGAAAGACCTTATACTCGACCTGCAGGACAACGGCGGAGGCTATCTGCAGGCGGCCGTTGAAGTGGCCAACGAATTTCTGCCCAAGAACGACCTCATTGTATATACTGAGGGACGGTGTGTCCGCAGAATAGACTACAAGGCTCAAGGTGACGGCGGCTTCAGGAGCGGACGTGTGTTCGTACTTGTCAACGAATTTACCGCATCGGCGGCAGAAATAGTGACCGGCGCCATACAAGACCAGGACCGGGGCGTGGTGATAGGCCGCCGCACGTTCGGCAAGGGGCTTGTGCAACGCCCGATAGACCTGCCCGACGGCTCTATGATACGGCTCACCATCGCCCATTATTATACCCCCGCGGGGCGCTGCATACAGAAACCGTACACCAAAGGCGACATAGAGGACTACGCGATGGACTTCGACAACCGGCTGAAACACGGAGAACTGACAAACAGGGACAGCATACATTTCGCCGACTCACTGAAATGTTACACTCTGCGCAAACACCGTCCCGTGTACGGAGGCGGAGGCATCATGCCCGATGTATTTGTCCCGCTGGACACTCTGCAATATACCAAGTTTCACCGCCAGCTGGTACTGAAAGGCATTGTGATAAACTCTGATTTGAAATATATCGACGCTCACCGCGACAGCCTCAAATCACTCTACCCCACGTTTGAGGCCTTCCGCAAAGGATTTGAAGTGCCCGACCAGCTCGTCGGCAACATAATAAAAGAAGCGGAAAAGCAGAAAATCAAACCGAAAGACGACGATGAACTGAACAAGACGCTGCCATACCTGAAAACACAGCTGAAAGCGCTCGTGGCCCGCGACCTGTTCGACATGAACGAATACTTCCAGATAATCAACGAAACAAGCGACATCGTGAAGAAAGGCATCGAGACGGCATCCGGTGAGAAATAAGCCGGAATATACGGTAACGCAGCATTAACAAACGTCGTGAAGGCACAGTCAGGCCTTCACGACGTTTTATTTTACCGACATACAGACAACATCCGCTCCGCACGGAACGCCAGGAAGCTCTGCCAAAACTTACCGTTCTGACGGCGAAAGCTTACCTTTCATACGGTGCAACCTCACGTTACGATACGGAAAGCCAACAGACCGGACGAACGATACAGCAAAAAACTCACATCCGGACTGACCTACGGAACGCCTGAAATCAAAAACTCATACGGTGAGAAAACATGTCCGCGACGTTATTCCGCGGCAGTAAAAACGGCTGACAAAGGGCCGTAAAACAAAAAGGGGACTCCGCTGAGTCCCTCATTCCATTGTTAACCTTAAATCTAATACTATGAAA
>CALNFG010000192.1 GCA_939792625.1 uncultured Prevotella sp. | reverse complement strand
TGGACTATATATTCACTACACGGATGCAGGTTCGCGACTACGAGTGCGACATCGAAGGCATAGTCAACAACGCCAACTACCTGCATTACGCCGAGCATACCCGCCACCTGTTCCTGAAACAGTGCGGACTGAGCTTTGCCGAGATGCACCGCCGCGGCACTGACGCAGTGGTGGCCAGGATGAATCTGCAATTCAAGACACCGCTGAGATGCGACGACGAGTTCATATCCTGCATCAATCTGAAGAAAGAGGGGCTGCGCTACGTCTTCCAACAAGACATCTACCGCGCCTCGGACAACAAGCTGTGCTTCAAGGGCACGATTGACCTGGTGTGCCTCGTCAACGGCCGTCTGGCCCACAGCGAAGACTACGACAGGGCTTTCAGCCGGTGGATAGAACGGTAAACGACAACCGGCAATAACGTCACCATGCACTACCAGGAAACTCTCGACATGCTAACGCTGGCATCGGCGCTTCACTTCACGCCCGATGTCGCCACCGCCCTGTACCGCAAGACGGGCAGTGCCGCGGCTGCAATGGCGGCGGGCGCCGGTGCAGGAGACATCATGCCCGGCTGCAACGGACGCACGGCCGAGGCGCTGAGACACACCGACGCAGCGCGACGCAAGGCCGAGGCCGAACTTGAATACGCCATGCGCAACGGCATAAAGATAATGTGCCTGGGCGACGACACCTACCCGCTGCGTCTGAAGGAATGTACCGACGCCCCGCCGGTGATGTTTTTCAAAGGCACGGCCGACCTTAACTGCCGCCACATAGTAAGCATCGTTGGCACACGCCGCTGCACGTCATACGGGCAAGACTGCGTGCGCCGCTTTGTCGGAAGGCTGCAGGAGCTGTGCCCCGACACGCTCATCGTCAGCGGACTGGCTTACGGCATAGACATCTGCGCCCACCGCGAGGCTCTGGCGGCAGGCACCGCCACCGTGGGCGTACTGGCCCACGGACTTGACTATCTCTACCCGCCGCGCCACAAAGACACGGCGGACGAGATGCTGGCACGGGGCGGACTGCTGACCGAACACTTCACCCGAACCAACGCGGACAAGCTGAACTTTCTGCGCCGCAACCGCATCGTGGCAGGCATGGCCGATGCCGTGATAGTGGCGGAGAGCGCATCCCACGGCGGCGCACTTGTCACGGCACGCATCGCCGGCAGCTACGGGCGCGACGTGTTCGCCTTTCCGGGGCGCGTGGGTGACGAGATGTCGGAAGGCTGCAACAACCTGATACGCGACAACAAGGCAGCCCTCATAACCTCGGCAGACGATTTCGTGAAAGCCATGGGCTGGGAAACCGACGCCCGCATCGGACTGATGCGCCGGCAGGGCATAGAGCGCTCGCTCTTCCCCGAACTGTCTCCCGGCGAACAGGCCGTGGCCGAACTGCTGAAAAAAGAGAACGACCTGCAGATCAACACCATTGCGGCACGCACGGGAACACCCGTCGGCACACTGACCGCCACGATGTTCTCGCTCGAAATGAAAGGCGTGGTGAAAGCACGGGCAGGAGGAATATACCATTTAATTGACTGAGACTTGAGAACTTTTTAATTGAGAACAAAGTATGCAACATTGAGAATCATACTTTCAATTCCCAATCCGATTCGTTATGAAAATAGGCAACATACAGTTCGGTGACCGGCCGTTGTTCCTCGCTCCGATGGAAGACGTCACCGACATAGGTTTCCGCCGCCTGTGCAAACGCTACGGGGCGGCGATGGTGTACACAGAGTTTGTCAGCGCCGAAGCACTGGTGCGCTCGGTGAAAAGCACAATGAACAAGCTCACGATAAGCGACGACGAGCGCCCCGTGGGCATACAGATATACGGCCGCGACGCCGACTCTATGGCCGAGGCCGCACGCATCGTTGAGCAGGCCGGCCCCGACCTGATAGACCTCAACTTCGGCTGCCCGGTAAAGAAGGTGGCCGGCAAGGGCGCCGGGGCGGGCATGCTGCGCGACATTCCGCTGATGCTGAAGATAACGCGGGCCGTGGTCGATGCCGTGAAAGTGCCCGTAACGGTGAAGACACGGTTAGGCTGGGACGCGCAGAATCTCATCATCACCGACCTGGCCGAGCAGCTGCAAGACTGCGGCATACAGGCTCTCACCATACACGGACGCACCCGTGCGCAGATGTACACAGGCCGGGCCGACTGGACTCTCATAGGCGAAGTGAAGCGAAATCCGCGCATCAGCATCCCGATAATAGGCAACGGCGACATCACCACGCCCGAAGAGGCGCGGCAGGCATTCGAGCGTTACGGCGTTGACGCAGTGATGGTGGGCCGTGCCACGTTCGGTCATCCGTGGATATTCAAGGAGATGCGCGACCTGCTTGACGGCCGCGAGCCCGACACGCGGCTTGACCTCGACATGAAGATAGACATCCTCGAAGAGCAGCTTCGCATCAACGTGGAGCGCATCGACGAGTATCGCGGCATACTGCACACGCGCCGTCATCTCGCCGCCACGCCTATCTTCAAGGGCATACCCAACTTCCGGCAGACGCGCATAGCCATGCTCAGGGCAGAGACAGTTGACGGACTGACCGCCATAATAGAAGAATGTAGGGCGCGGCTGAAGTCGCCCGAGGCATACGCCCCGGCCACGCCCGCAGACGGTACACAACCTTTCACCCCACAACCCGACACCACAGAGCCATGAACGACTATCTCTCACGGGCCCGGCTGCTGCTGGGCGACGACGCAGTAAGGCGCATACAGGAAGCACGGATAATAGTGTTCGGAGTGGGCGGAGTGGGCAGCTGGTGTGTGGAAGGCCTCGTCCGCTCGGGCGTAAGACGTATGACGATAGTCGATTCTGACCGTGTTTGCGCATCAAACGTAAACCGCCAGCTCATGGCAACGTCAAAAACCATAGGCCGGATAAAGGTGGACGCCCTGCGCGAACACCTGCTGGAAGTCAGCCCCGAAGCCGACATCGAGGCGCGTTTCGAGGCCTTCAACGCCGAGACTGCCGGGAGTTTTGACATCGGCAGCTATGATTACGTCATAGACGCAATAGACAGTCTGCAGGACAAGATGCTGCTCATCCGCACGGCATGCGATGCCGGCGTGACGCTGTTCTCTTCAATGGGAGCGGCCCGGAAGCTTGACCCTGCACGGGTGAAGGTGGCCGAATTCTGGAAAGTGTACGGCTGTCCGCTCGCCCGCTCGCTGCGTCAGGGCTTCAAGCGGTCGGGACTCATGCCGTCAAGAAAATTCAAATGCGTGTTCAGCGACGAACTTGCAGACAACGCGGGAACAAGCGATGAGCCGCGCGCCAACGGCTCACTGATACACATCACGGCCGTGTTCGGCTTCACGCTCGCAGGCCTCGTGATTGAAAACCTCTATGAAGGTGAGAAGGTGAGAAAGTGAGAAGGTGAGATATTTCTTAGTCCTTCACTGTCTTGTTTTCTCACTTTCTCACCTTCTCACCTTATAAATGTTCTTTCTCCGCACATTCCGGACAAAGCCCTTTGATGACGTAGTTTATGCTGTTGAGAACAAATCCGTCAGGCAGCTGCACCACAGGCACATGTATGCGCTTCAGGCAGAAAGTACGGTGACAACGCTCGCAATAGAAGTGGGTATGCTCGTCGTCCACGCCGCAATCACAGTCGTCGGCACAGACGTTGTACTTCAGAGAGCCGCTCCCGTCGTCGACAACATGTATCAGCTTATTGACCAGAAACACAGATAATGTGCGCGATATGGTACTTTTGTCGACCGTGGGCAACAGCCTTTCGAGCTGCGGCAGAGACACAGTCTCGTCGCCCCTGAACATCTCGCGCAGGATGAGCAGCCGCGTGGCGGTGGGCTTTATGCCACGATGCACAAGTCTGTCGATATAAAACTGTTCGTCAGCCATACTTCTGCAAATGTAATGATAAATAGGAAAAAAGTCAAGAAAAGCCGGACTTTTCTTGACTTTTTTAAGGAGATGAAATCTTTTCGGGTTTGGAGTTAAGGAGTAAAGGAGTTATCGCCCGCTGCGCGGGCTGGGAGTTAAGACAA
>CALNFG010000191.1 GCA_939792625.1 uncultured Prevotella sp. | reverse complement strand
ACGCACATCATCGACATTTTGAGAATCTGACATTTGCCGCATACATGCCACACGGCAATTCCGGACAAAACTAAAAAACACTTAAAACATCGTGGCATAATATTTGCTAATACAAAAATTGTGTACCTTTGCAAAAAAATAAGTCCGCCAAAGTTTATGCAAAACTGACTTGGCCAAATGCTACTTATATACAGCTTTGCAGACGTCACAACGCTAAACATACATTTAAGGTAAGAAAGAAGGAATAATACATGACCAGTCAATTTTCACCAAAAGTATCGCAGATACTGGCGTTCAGCCGGGAAGAAGCAGCACGGCTGGCCAGCAGGTCGGTGGGGCCGGAGCATCTGTTGCTCGGCATCCTGCGTGACAAGACGGGCCCTGTGCATGAACTGTTCGTACGATTAGACATCAATTTCCAATCAATAAAAACAGAACTCGAGCAAAAAGTGCGCGAGGAAGACTTTGCGCAACCTTTGCGCACACATGAACTTGTATTAAACGAGAAAGCCAGCAACATACTGAAACTGGCCGTACTTGAGGCACGCATACAGGCCACACAGATGGTAGACGAACAGCATCTGCTGCTCGCCATACTGCACGACCACGTGAACAACGGAGCAAAAGAAGTACTTGAATTTAACAACATGAATTACGAAGACGCACTGACATACTTTCAGCAGAAAGCCAACAGCATAAACGATGGCATAAGCATGCCCGACAAAGAAGAAGACGAAGACGACGGTATGCTGAGCATAAACGGAGGAAATTCGCAAAAGTCAAAACCGACCAATACCGCAACGAGCGTACACCGACCTGCGGGCAAGACTCCAGTGCTTGACAACTTCGGCACCGATCTGACCAAAGCTGCCGCCGAAGGCAAACTTGATCCCGTAGTGGGACGCGAACGCGAAATACAGCGTGTGACGGAGATTCTCTGCCGCCGCAAGAAGAACAATCCCGTACTGATAGGCGAGCCGGGAGTTGGCAAAAGCGCCATTGTGGAAGGACTGGCCCAGCTCATTTGCAGACACCGCACATCACCGGTGTTGTTCAACAAACGAATCATCAATCTCGACATGGCAGCCGTGGTGGCAGGCACGAAATACCGCGGTCAGTTTGAAGAACGCGTACGCGCACTGATAAAAGAAATAGAGCAGAATCCCGACGTGATAATCTTCATAGACGAGATTCACACCCTTGTGGGAGCAGGCTCAACACCGGGCTCGATGGATGCCGCCAACATGCTGAAACCGGCTTTGGCACGCGGCACGATACAGTGCATCGGAGCGACAACGCTTGACGAATACCGCAACTCAATAGAAAAAGACGGCGCACTCGAACGCCGTTTCCAGAAAGTGATGGTCGAGCCGACTACTGCCGAAGAGACCGTCACCATACTCAACAATATAAAGGAAAGGTATGAGTTCCATCACCACGTGGCTTATTCAGACGATGCCATATTGGCGTGTGTCAAACTGACAGACCGATATGTTACCGACAGAGCTTTTCCGGACAAAGCCATCGACGCACTCGACGAAGTAGGTGCCAGAGTACACCTGCAACATGCACAGATGCCTCCGGAAATCAATGAAAAGGAGAAAGAAATAAGTTATGTGAAAGAAAAAAAGATGGCAGCCGTTAAAAATCAGAACTTTGAACTGGCGGCAAGCTATCGCGACAAGCAGACAGAACTCGAAACAGAGCTGGCCGAACTGCAGAACAAATGGACAAACAATGAGATTGGCAGCCGTGATGTGATAACCGAAAAAGACGTGGCTGACGTTGTTTCAATGATAACCGGAGTACCCGTGCAGCGCATGGCCGAATCTGAAGGGATACGTCTGAAACACATGGACGACGAGCTGAAAAAAGCCGTAATTGCGCAAGACAAGGCCATAGAGAAAATGGTGAAAGCCATACAGCGCAACCGTGTAGGCCTGAAAGAGCCCAACCATCCCATCGGCGCATTTATGTTCCTCGGTCCGACAGGCGTTGGCAAGACGTATCTTGCCAAAAAGCTTGCCGAATACATGTTTGGAAGCAGCGATGCCCTGATACGCATCGACATGAGCGAATACAGCGAAAGCTTCAATACGTCAAGGCTTGTAGGAGCGCCTCCGGGATATGTGGGGTATGAAGAAGGCGGACAACTGACCGAGAAAGTGCGCCGCCACCCCTACTCCATCGTTCTGCTCGACGAAATAGAGAAAGCTCACGGCAATGTGTTCAACATGCTGCTGCAGGTACTTGACGAAGGCCGCCTGACCGACGGCAACGGCCGTCTGATAGACTTCCGCAACACCGTGATAATAATGACAAGCAACGCCGGCACACGCCAGCTTAAAGAATTTGGCCGCGGTGTGGGCTTCAACGCCGGAGGAGGAATGGGACTGAGTCTGAACGAAAGCGACAAGGAATATGCACGCAGCATAATTCAGAAGAGTCTAAGCAAGCAGTTCAGTCCCGAATTTCTCAACCGTCTGGATGAAATAATAACTTTCGATCAGCTTGACCTTGAAGCAATAAAGAAAATCATTGACATAGAATTGAGCGGACTCAAAAAGCGCATCGGTGAACTTGGATACAACCTTGAAATTACCGACAAAGCCAAAGAGTTTGTAGCGGCGAAAGGATATGACGTACAATTTGGCGCACGTCCTCTTAAAAGAGCCATTCAGAACTATATAGAAGACGGAGTATGCGAACTCTTGCTTGACGGGCAACTAAAAGAAGGAGACACAATCACAGTCGACAAGAATCCGGAAAAAGAGGAACTTGTGTTTAACGTCTGACATAAAACATCTGCTTTAATAACAGGATGCGGCCCGTGTTAATATCAAAATATATTAGCACGGGCCGCAATCATTTTATTTTCTTGCCAGGAAAATTTTTATTTCAATGTGTTGCCATATACCACTCTGTCTGATTTATGACGGGAACGACGCTACTGTTTACTGTCGGGTCTGAAATTGTGATTCCCGAATATGCGTTGATCTCTCTGAATCCGTTATTCTCTCTCCAGAACATTGAATAAAATGTTTCAGTATTGCTTTTATAAGGCACTAATCTGTCAAGCTGCGCATTGAAAGCGTCAAGAAGAGTCCGGTCTGAACACAGTTTCGACACATAATCACCAAAATCAAAGAAGATTGTGGACGTGTAGCCGTCGAGTGCCTGAATACTGTTCAAGTCATCAACACCATCAGGAAATGCCGTGTTAATCTGCCTCATGATATTTGCCATCTGCTCGGTTTCACGGCAATCTGTCACTCCGATAGTGCCGCAAGGAGGTTCGAAAGCAGAATAAAACGAATAAAAATCGTTTACCACAGCTTCATAATCATTGTTAAAAAGGTCTTTACCTATTTCAGTATATGGCATACCGTCAATCATTATTTCACAAGTTGAAGCTATCAGATAGTCGGTTACGTTTCTGAGGTTGTATGCCGTCTCGATGTTGGACATGTAGCAATCGTCAAATAATATGAAATTCATTTTTTTGCCGGTAGCCTCTATACCTTCAGCCAAAGTCGTTATGTCCGTCTGGTAACGGCTGTCACTGTCATGTCCGAAGTAACGCGTAAGATATTTTGGCTGATGCCCGTATGCTTTAAACATCTGTGCCCTCGTTGTGACAGACGTACCCACAGGAATCCATCCCATGCCGTGGCACCCCACCGTAAGTGCATAACTCTGTGCTGGAGCTTCACTGAATGCATCATTAAGTATTTCAGCTATTCCTGCGGACGTTGTGTAGTTGCAGTCGCTGTAAATGTATTGTCGCAGCGTGTCACGCCTGCATTCTCCGTTCTCATACACTATTCTTATCAAATTTGAGCGTGTTTCATTCTCTGATATAAACACCATCAGAGCGTTTCCGTCAAATCCGTGGTTGTTCTCAACAGCCTGCTCAAAAGCAGATATATTATTTAGAAAATACGTATATATGCCCGAGCCTGACCATGGCATGTACATCAATATGGTCTGTTTTGTTTCCGAATCAAAAGGCGGCTCTTCCGTTTCGTCATCGCTACATGAAACGAATGATGCTGAAAACAAAAACGATGCAAG
>CALNFG010000190.1 GCA_939792625.1 uncultured Prevotella sp. | reverse complement strand
GCTATCTTGTAAAGGTTGTTGCTCTCCATGAACTGGTCGAACACGTCGGTGCAGAGAACAACCGTCTTGGGTATCGACACCGACACGCCCTCGCGCTCGTTAAACTCCGGATGCATCTTTATTATGTTGTCGAGGAAAGCCAGTCCGCGCCCCTTTCCGCCCAGCGAGCCGTCGCCTATGCGGGCAAAGTGGGCGTAGCGGTCGAACTTGCCGCGGTCGAACACAGCCACGACGCCAATGTTCTTCATGTGGCGGTACTGCACGA
This sequence comes from uncultured Prevotella sp., assembly GCA_939792625.1. Taxonomy (GTDB): domain Bacteria; phylum Bacteroidota; class Bacteroidia; order Bacteroidales; family Bacteroidaceae; genus Prevotella. Next base: position 3,828 of record CALNFG010000190.1, on the reverse strand, counting down.
TGGCATCGAATATGATCTTTCTGTGCAGGTCGACATCCTGCAGCTTGTGCCACGTAACAGTCTTCAGAAACTCCGACACGGGGAAAATGGCCCTTGCACAGAGCCACCGGCTCATGTGGTTGCGCGAGATGTGATACAGCATCGAGTCGTAAGGTATCTTGAAGATGTTGTCCTGCAGCTCTTTAAGGGTACGCACGCGCATCACCGCCGCATGGGTTTTAGGGTCGCGGAAGATGAAGTCGCCGAAGCCCATGTGTTCTTCCATGATGTCGCGCAGGTCGAGACTCATGGTCTTTGAGTTCTTGTCGATAAAGTGGAAATGCTCGGCTTCGGCCTTTGCCTTGTTCTCGCTCTCGCTGCTCTGCAGTATCAGCGGCACATACTCGTTGCGCTCGCGGATGCTCCGGAGCAGCTTCAGGCCGGCCTCGGCATCCTTCTGCCCGCCTTTAGGAAAACGGCAGTCGGATATCACGCCGAGCGTATGGTCGGCGTATTTGTCATACAGCGCCATGGCTTCCTCATACGTGCGGGCCAGCACCACCTTCGGCCTGCCCCTCATGCGCAACGCCGCATTGTGCGGATTAAGCGCCTCGCCGGAGAAGCGCTGGCTCTGTGCAAGTATGAATCCGTAAAGCATCGGCAGCAGCGATGAATAGAAACGGATGCTGTCTTCCACGAGCAGAATCATCTGTACGCCGGCTTCGGCTATGTCATGCTCTATGTTCATCTTGTCCTCGATCAGCTTGATGATGGACATGATGAGGTTGGTGTTGCCCAGCCAGCAGAACACGTAGTCGAATATCGACAGGTCTTCGTTCTCCATACGGCGCGTTATGCCGTGGGAGAAAGGCGTCAGCACGACACATGGAATGTCGGGGAACTTGTTTTTTATGGAACGTGCCACGGCAAAAGCGTCATTGTCGGCATTGCCCGGCATGCAGATAACGAGGTCTATGCTGGTTGAAGCCAGCACGTCGGCAGCCTCATCCGTGGTGCTTACCTGCATGAACGAGGGCGGATAACGCATGCCCAGTTCGGTATATTCGTTGAAAATCTTCTCGTCCACACGTCCGTCGTCTTCCAGCATGAAGGCGTCATACGGATTGGCTACGATAAGTACGTTGAAGATGCGGTGAGTCATGAGATTCATGAACGTCACGTCCTTCAGATAGAATTTGTTCCACTGTTGCGGGGTGTTTTCACTCATATAGGTATGTCAGATTTTTTGTTTCAGTTCACAATAAATGCAGTAAAGCGTACACAAGACAAAGGCCCATGCCGTCAGTACGCCGATATGTAGCCAGAAATTGCCTATGGCGTCAAAGACGAATATGTCAGGAAGAAAAAACAACACGAGTATCACCGCGGCCTCTTTCGGGCGTCTCATGGTATGATTAAGATGAGAATAAAAACGGCGGATGTTCATAACGTCATTCTCCTTTCTGATTATTAAGATTTTTGTATATCAACTGCAAATATAATGAATATATCGGAAAATAACGACGTTTTGACATATTTTCAGCTTTTTACCTATAAAAAAGCCGGGCCGTAACAACTCTTCGCGGTTCCGGCCCGGCCGCATATCGCGCGGCTTAGAAACTGTCTTTATTTTTTGTCAAATATATTGAGATGTATTTTCGGGATGTTTCCGATTGCTGCTTCAGCAGAAAACGAGTTCCGAAAAAAAATCAAAACGTTTCTTAATAGTCAGGAGTCTCGGTTATCTGTCCGTCGGGCGTGACCTTGAGGTCCATGTCATAATTGTCGAGGTCTACGAGATAATAAGTCTCGCCCTGTGCCGTCTCCACATAGTCGCAGTCGTCTATACGTCTGCCGGGATAGGCAGCTTCCACGGCCGAACGGATGTCGGCAGGCACGTTGCGGCTCAGGTCGGTTGATGTCTGTATCCAGTTGTACGACGAGTCAAACAGTATGTCCTTGCTCAGGCCGTCGTGACGGATGTCAAGCTCATATCCGCCGCGCTCGCTGTCAAAGTCGACAACCGTGGCTCCGGGATACTTCGTGTCGACAAACTGCTGTATCTCGGCGGGCAGCCCCGTGCCGATCATGCCGTCATGACTGCCGCCACCGCCGCCCTGCACCTCGCGGAAGAGCGTGCCGTTAAGGTCGAAGTAAAGATCGCAGTCAGACTGTCCGCCCTTCTCCACCTCTATTATATATATGGTTTCATACGCCGGACGCTGTATCTCGTCAATGTCGTCAATGCGCCAGTCCTGCAGCGCATACACCGTGGCGTCATAACCGGACTGCACGGCCTGAGGCAGATCCTGAATGTTGCGGCCGTGGTCAACCTCGGTCATCACCCACTCTCCTGCAGACGTAAACCATGCGTCATGCTCCTTGCCATCCAGCTTGAACTCGGCCACGAGATAGCCTCCATGCTCCATGTCCCACTCCACGCGGCCTGCGCCGGCATACTTTTGGTCGAAAGCCGCCTGCACCTGAGACGGCACGTCCACACGGTCGTCATCATCGTCATCACTGCACGAAGCCGTAACAAACACGCCGAGGGCACACACCATTGTCCACTTCAGAAAATCTAATGTCTTCATAATTGTCTTGTTTTTTATTGTTTATTATTCTGTCTTAAAATACTTTCCGCGCCGGCCGTTGCCGCCATGCTGCCTTATCATAACCGGAGCCGGCGCATGCAGACCTGTGTCCGCTTGTCTGAGTGCAAAATTATGGGGAGAATCTGAAAACAACCTGAAATACTGAAATATTTTTGTAACAAATACAACAAAATCTTGTTGCAGCACGAAAAACAACCACGCAAGACGCAGGCAAACACCTGCCGTGACGCGACAAAGGCCCCGCGTGACAACCGCCGTACACCGCCGCTGCTGCAAGAGCTTGTCTTTTGGTCTGCAAAAGGTAAGCTTTTACGAGCCAAAAGACGGTCTTTTGCAAGCCAAAAGATAAGCTTTCGGAACGGGCCTGATTATCAACAAGTTACAGAAGGGTAAAAACCGGTATGAAAAGCAATTGCGACAAGACTCACAAAACTTCAAGAGAAAGCATGATTGACTTACTAAAAACAACAGAAAAGACGATTTTATCATACCATAAAACATGTTTTAGGCCTGTTTGTTTGCGTTTTGTCATCATTTTATATTACCTTTGCAGCCATGCTGTCAGCACCGCCGCAGGCCGGAAGCCGGGACGGGCTGACAGACAATCTATATTAAAATAGGTATTACAAGCAGAAAGGACTGACAATGGAAAAGAAACTGAAAACGTCAACACTCTGCGTGCGCGGAGGGTGGAAACCAAAGAACGGCGAGCCTGTGCAGCCGCCGATTGTGCAGTGTACGACTTTCAAATATGACGACAGCGACGAAATGGGAATGCTCTTCGACCTGAAAAAAACGGGATACTTCTATACCCGTCTGCAGAATCCCACCAACGACGCCGTGGCCGAAAAGATAGCCGCACTCGAGGGAGGAGTGGGCGCAATGCTCACCTCATCGGGTCAGGCGGCAAACTTCTACGCGCTGTTCAACATTTGCGGCGCCGGCGACCATTTCGTTACATCCAACGAGATTTACGGCGGCACGTACAACCTGTTCGGCGTGACGATGAAGAAACTGGGCATAGAATGTACATTCATCAACCCCGAGGCAAGTGAAGAGGAAATACAGAAGGCCTTCCGCCCCAACACGAAAGCTCTGTTCGGCGAGACCATTTCAAACCCCGGATGCAAGATTCTCGACATCGAGAAGTTCGCCCGCATCGCCCATAAGAACGGCGTGCCGCTCATCATCGACAACACGTTTGCCACGCCGGTAAACTGCCGCCCCTTCGAGT
>CALNFG010000189.1 GCA_939792625.1 uncultured Prevotella sp. | reverse complement strand
AGCTCTCAAGATAACTTCGGGCGCCAACAGCGTGATATATAAGGAAAGGTGAGAAAGTGAGAAAGTGAGAAGGTGAGAAGGTGAGAAAACCGCGGAGCCGGAAATACGGCATGCAACGGTTTTCTCACCTTCTCACCTTCTCACTTTCTCACCTTCAACATCATACTATCGGCAGGCTGATGCCGTTGATTTTCTGGTAGATGTCGAGGGCATAGACGTCGGTCATGCCGCTGATATAGTCGATTACGGCCATGAGGCGGGTTTCCAGGTCGGGCGAGTAGATGTCGTACTGACTGCTCACGCGGCTGATAAGCTGGCGTGAGTAGAAGCGTTCGGGATTTACAGCGGCGTCGACCATGGCCTCCATCAGCGTGGCCATGATGCGGTAACCGCTCAGTTCAACGTCAAGCACGGGCTTGCTCTTGTATATTTTCTGCCGCGACAGTTCTGTGCAGCGGCGGTAAGCCCCGGCCTGTCTTTCGTCCATGTTGTCGATGAGGCTGCCCCTCATCTCTCCGCTCATAATCTCCTGCTCGTGAGCCATGAATGTGTTGACGCAGGCCTTTTCGAGCGCTCCTATCACGCAGGCACGCATGTAAACCACCTTCTCGTTGTTGTCGGTGATGCCCTCGTCCTCAATCCTCTGCATGATGTGGGCTTGCGCCTTTTCATCGAAGAAATCCAGAAAGAGTCCGGTGGTCTCCTCATACGACACTATCTTCAGCTTGTGGGCGTCTTCGATGTCCATTATCTCGTAGCAGATGTCGTCGGCGGCCTCTACCAGATACACCAGCGGATGACGTGCGTATTCGGTGTCGCGGCCGTCAGCCGACTTGCGTATTATGCCCAATTCATCGGCTATTCTCGTGAAAATATCCTCTTCCGAGCAGAAAAAGCCGAACTTGCCGTGCCCTTTTTCCGCCAGCGTTGATGCGAAGGGATACTTCACTATCGAGGCCAGCGTTGAGTAAGTCATTACGAAACCACCCTCGCGGCGCCCCTTGAAGCGGTGCGTAAGCAGGCGGAAGGCGTTGGCGTTGCCCTCAAAGTGGGTGATGTCCGACCAGAAGCGCGGGCTGACCTTTTCTTTCAACGAGGCTCCGCCGCCCTCTGTGAAGAATGTCTGTATGGCCTTTTCGCCGGAGTGCCCGAAAGGAGGGTTGCCCATGTCATGGGCAAGGCACGCCGTACTCACTATCGTTCCGATTTGTGTGAACAGAGTGCCGGCCAGTTCCGGACGTTTTTTCATCACGGCATGAGCCACGTCGTTGCCCAGCGACATGCCCACACTGGCCACTTCGAGGCTGTGGGTGAGGCGGTTATGCACAAAGACGCTGCCCGGCAGAGGAAACACCTGTGTCTTGTTCTGCATTCTTCTGAACGGCGCCGAGAATATCAGCCGGTCGTAGTCGCGCTTGAATTCGGAGCGGTCGTCATGACGCATTGTGTGACGATGCTCCTGTCCGAGGCGTATGTTGGATATCAGTCTGTCCCAGTACATCATAGTGCTTGATTCATTGTTTTTAATTCATTATTCATAAATTGGGCCAATTCTTAATTCATGATTCTTATTTTTTGATTCATGAATCTGCCTGCAAAAGTAATCTAAAATTGACTAAAATCTCGCTTTTTAACTGCAAAACAGCTGTTATCTGAATATTATTAGTTACTTTTGCACCTTAATAAATAAGAAGAGGAGTATAATGATACAGGTCAAGATAATCAACAAAGGACATCATCCGCTGCCGGCTTATGCCACGCCGCAGAGTGCGGGCGTAGACCTCAGAGCCAATATTCAGGAGTCAGTGACACTGCATCCGCTTGAACGGAAACTCATCCCCACTGGACTTTACATGGCGCTGCCCGAGGGTTATGAAGCGCAGGTGCGTCCGCGCAGCGGTCTCGCTCTGAAGCACGGAATAACGGTGCTTAACTCGCCCGGAACGATTGACGCCGATTACCGTGGCGAGATTATGGTGCTGCTGGTCAACCTTTCAGATACCGATTTCGTGGTGAACGACGGCGAGCGCATAGCCCAGATGGTTATCGCCGGATATGTGAAAGCATCTTTCAATGAGGTTGACGGGCTTGACAACACCGAGCGCGGAACCGGAGGTTACGGACACACCGGCGTGAAATGACATGCCATATATGATACATACAGTCAGATGAAACGATTTATCCAGCACTTTCTCTTGTGCCTGTCGGCGGTTGCCGTCATGACCGATTGCGGCGGACAGAAGTCTTTGTCTGCCGGCACAGCAACGGTGCATACGCCGGTACAGCCTGTTGCCGGCATCAGCCACAACGACAGCTTGCGCTTCAAGGTGTATTTCTACGAAGCCGTCAGACAGCAGGTGGGCGGCAATTTCGATGCCGCCTACGACCTTCTGCGTCATTGCCTCGACATCAATCCCAATGCTGCCGAGGCTTATTTCATGATATCATCGTATGACGGTGTGCTGCACGGAGACTCTGCTGCACTCGAAGACGTCAAGAAAGCATCGGAGCTTAACCCCGGAAACAATGCTTATCTCGAGCGTCTCGGCACGGGATATATCCGCACAGGCAATCTGGATGAGGCTGTCAGGGCTTATGAGAAGCTGTGGTACAACAGTCCGGAACGTTCGGATGTACTCGACATTCTGGCACAGCTTTACGGCCGGCAGAAGGATTATGACAATATGCTCGATGTTCTTGAACGCATGGAGACGCTCGAAGGAGCTAATGAGGACATCACTCTTGCCAAGATGAGAGTCTACTCGCTGCAGGGCAAGAAACAGGAAGAGTTTAACGAACTGAAGGCCATGTCTGAGAAATATCCTAACGACATGAACTACAGGGTGATGATGGGCAACTGGCTGTTGCAGAACGGCAAGCCGGAAAACGCTTACAAAGAGTATCTCAAAGTGATAGAGGAAGAGCCGTCAAACGTGCCCGCCCGCATGTCGCTGATAGATTATTATAACACTACCGGCCAGACCCAGCGTGCCGACTCGCTGCAGGAAGCGATGCTGATCAACCCCAAAACACCGGTGGAAGGCAAGATGACGCTGATGAGACAGGTCGTTGCGGCCAACGAACAGCATGGAGGCGACAGCTCGCAGGTTATCAGTCTGTTCAAGAAAGTGCTGGCACAGCCGCAGGAAACATCTGACATGGCCGAGCTTTATGCCGCATACATGACGTTGAAAAAGATGCCCCAAGACTCCATTTCCAAAGTTCTTGAGACAGTTCTGGCCATCTCGCCCGACAATACGGCTGCCCGCCTGCAGCTCATTCAGGCTAAATGGGGGGAGCAGGATTTTGACAGTGTGATAGAGCTGTCACGTCAGGCGCTTGATTATACTCCCGATGAAATAGCGTTTTATTACTTCCTCGGGCTGGCTTACATACAGAAAGATGACGATGACTCGGCGCTTGAAGTGCTGCGCAAGGGCGTCGGCCGGGTCAGTGAAGAGAGCAGTGCCAGTCTCGTCTCAGACTTTTATGCCATCATGGGGGACATACTTCATGATAAAGGATTTGCCAAAGAAGCATACGCCGCTTATGACAGCTGTCTGCAATGGAAGGACGACAATCTGGGATGTCTTAACAACTATGCCTACTATCTGTCAGAAGAGAATGTGCAGCTTGACAAGGCTGCGCAGATGAGTTACCGCACGGTGCAGGCCGAGCCGGACAACAGCACGTTTCTTGACACATACGCCTGGATATTGTTCAAGCAGAAGAAATATGCCGAAGCCATGCAGTACATCGACATGGCGGTGGCCAGCGACACAACAAAGAGTGCCGTGATAACCGAGCATGCAGGTGATATTCATGCCATGAACGGCGATATTGACAACGCCGTGAAATACTGGCAGGAGGCTCTGCAGACAGGAAGTGCCAACGACAAGGCGCTGAGGCGAAAGATAAAACTAAAGAAATATGTGGAAGATAAGTAAGAGATTGTTTCGCGGTGCGGTGCTTGCGGTGCTGTCGCTGGCGGTGGTTTCGTGCGGCACAAAGCGCGCAGCGCTCGACTCCACGACATCAGCCACGAAGCAGACTAAATCTGTTGGAGACGCCATGGCAGACAAGGCTGACTTCA
>CALNFG010000188.1 GCA_939792625.1 uncultured Prevotella sp. | reverse complement strand
GCAAAGATACGGCTTTTTCTGAAACCTGCAAAATTTTTGAGAGTTTTTTTTCATTTTCTCTCAAAATTTCTTTCAATCCATACGGTTACGGTAATCTTCATAACCAAAGCTGCGCAATATTTCAAGATTTCCGACTTCATCGGCAACAGCTATTGAAGGATGGGTAATACCGTTGAACATATTGGTTTTTACCGTGGTGTAATGCAGCATGTCTTCAAAAATCACATTATCGCCAATCTCCAGTTTGCAAGGAAAGCGCCAATAGCCCATAAAGTCGCCTGAAAGACAACTGTTGCCGCCAAGCCGATATACACTGTCGCCCTGCGGCACAACGCCGCCGGCGGCCTCCACTGTCTCCGCGCCACGCACAGCCGGCATATAAGGCATCTCAAGACAGTCAGGCATGTGGCAGGTAAAACTCACATTGAGAATGGCCGTCTTTATGCCTTTGTCTTCCACAATGTCAACCACCTGCGAGACAAGAGATCCGGTCTGCCATGCAAAGGCGCTGCCCGGCTCGAGTATAACTTTAAGGTGGGGATAAGCCTCACGGAAACTCCTGAGCGTATTCACCAGCAAGGGTATGTCGTATCCGGCGCGTGTCATGAGATGTCCTCCGCCGAAGTTTATCCATTTTATCTGGTCAAACCATTTAGAGAACTTGTCCGTGATATGTCCCAATGTTCTGACAAAGACGTCTGCCCCACTCTCACAATGGCAGTGACAGTGAAATCCGTCTATGCCCTCAGGCAAGCGTTCGGGCAGTTTGTCTGCCGAAACGCCAAAGCGCGTACCGGGCGCACAAGGATTGTAAAGGGCCGTGCCCACTTCTGAATATTCAGGATTGACACGCAAACCTACACTCAGCGACGGATTGGCGGCCATTGCGCGGGCATACAGTCTGCCGTACTGCGACAGCGAGTTGAACGTAAGATGGCTCGAGCAACGGGCTATCTCGTCAATCTCATAATCGGTGTAAGCCGGCGAAAAAGTGTGTGCCTTGCTGCCGAACTCGTCGCATGCGAGCCGCGCCTCACTGAGCGAACTGGCCGTCGTTGCACTTATGTATTCACGGAATATCGGAAAAGTCTTCCACAGGGCGTATGCCTTGAATGCCAGTATTATCTCCACACCGGCATCGCGGGCCACACTGCTTATCAGCTGCAGATTGCGACGCAGACGTTTCTCCTCAAGCACATAGCACGGCCTGTCAAGTTCCTCAAATGTATTTAAATTGACTCTCATTATTTCTTTCCGGTTTTGTTTTTACGTGCAAACTTACACATTTTTTTATTATTACGGAAACACAGGTAATAAAGAAACCTTTTTTATCTCATCATTTTATGTGTACGTATATAACTGGCGCAGCTGTCTGCACATACAAAAAAAACCAGCGGAGCATCAGCTCCGGCCGGTTTCAGAAATGTTAATTCAGTGCCCGCATCAATCCAAACGGAGTGACTTCTTGATGGCTTCAATCTTGTCCAGCGACTCGTTTGTGCAGCGCTCATAGCATCCTGCGCATTTCATCGTGCCCTTGATTTCGATATAGAACTTAATCTTAGGCTCTGTACCCGAGGGACGCACGCTTATCTTAGTCTCATCGTCGCAGAACCACTGAAGCACGTTGCTCGTCGTAGGCATGTCTATCTTAGTGACGTTGCCGTCGGCATCGCGCTGTTCAAGAGTCTGATAGTCTTTCCACAGCACAACCTTGCTGCCGCCGAGTTCCTGCGGAGGATTATTCCTGAAGTCGGTCATCATCTGCTTGATTTCGTCGGCTCCGGTCTTGCCGGGTTTAACTACATTGACAGTAAGCTCCTTAGAGAAGCCGTACTCAAGGTAAATATCCATCAGTACATCATAAAGCGTCTTGCCCTGATCTTTTGCCCATGTGCATATCTCGGCAAGCAGAGAACATGCCGAAACAGCATCCTTGTCACGCACGAAGTCTTCTGCCAGGAAGCCGTAGCTCTCCTCTCCGCCGCCGATATACTGCTGCTTGCCTTCAGAGAGAGCAATCTCGCGTGCTATCCACTTGAAGCCTGTGTAACAGTCGCGCATCTCGATATGCTGCTTGTCGGCAATCTTCTTGATAACCTCGGTTGTGACGATTGTCTTCACGATGAAGTCCGTAGGCTTCATCAAGCCCTTGGCCTGACGGTTCCTTATTATATAATAAAGGAATATAAGACACGTCTGGTTGCCGTTGATGAGTATCCACTCGCCTTTGTCGTTCTTGCATGCCATGCCCACGCGGTCGGCATCAGGGTCGCTTGCCATCACGATGTCTGCGTCGAGTGCCTTTGCGTCACGCAGCGCAAGAGAAAGAGCCTCGCCGTTCTCGGGGTTGGGACTTACCACGGTGGGGAAGTCGCCGCTCTTCACCATCTGCTCCTCAACGCAATGCACGTTCTCGAAGCCCCACAGCTTCAGCGAGCGCGGGATGAGCATCATGCCTGTGCCGTGAAGCGGAGTGTAGACTATCTTGAGGTCTTTCTGGCGCTTGATAACTTCGGGGTCAATGGATATTCCGTGAATGAGGTCGAGGTATATCTTGTCGATGTCCTCGCCGATGATCTGTATAAGCTCATTGTTGCCTTCAAACTTGACATCTTCCACAGTCACCTTGTTAACCTCGTCGATGATGCCCGTGTCATGCGGAGCAAGTACCTGCGCACCGTCTTCCCAGTATGCCTTATATCCGTTATACTCTTTGGGGTTGTGGCTGGCCGTGATGTTCACGCCGCTCTGACATCCCAGATGACGTATGGCGAACGAACATTCGGGCGTGGGGCGCATGTCGTCGAACAGATATACCTTTATGCCGTTGGCGGAGAAGATGTCGGCAACAGTCTCGGCAAAGAGACGGCTGTTGTTGCGGCAGTCGTGGCATACAACGACAGATATCTGCTCGCGGTCGGCAAAGTTTTTCTTCAGGTAGTTGGCAAAGCCCTGTGTGGCCATACCAACGGTGTATATGTTCATGCGGTTGCTGCCCGAGCCCATTATGCCGCGCAGACCGCCCGTACCGAACTCAAGGTTTTTATAGAAACTTTCTATCAGGTCTGTCTTGTCGTCATTCTCAAGCATTTTCCTTACAGCATCCTGTGTTTCGGCGTCAAAAACCGGTGTGAGCCACTGCTTGGCCTTGGCTTCACACAAAGCAATCAATTCCGAGTTATTTTCCATACTATTTTTTTAATGTTAGTGATTTCGTGTTACAAGGGCTTAAGCAAGCCTGTCGGACGCATGTCCGAGAATGCTTCCCGTTTGTGCTGATTTTGCCACAAAGATAACAAATAAAATTAAAATATACGGGCAAAAATATGATATTTTTTCATTCTTTCATCGTTTTTTTACACAATCACTAAAACTGACATTTAACAAAGGTATGTGTACAACCTATCACCCAACAGCCCCTGAACAAAAGCCCATCCACACCCGCTAAAAACAGACAAACAATATTTATTATCGTACCCCCTTTTCTGCTTCAGCTTTCAATAATTTATAATAATGTGGATTTTCATCATCTTTGAACTGTATAATATCTGTACATCCTGGCTTTACGACCACCATACCTCCAGCTCCATTTGTATAAGTATAATTAATTTTTATGTAATTGTCTGTGGACGGTATTGGTGCATTGTTCAAATTGTTATCAGGCAAAGTGTTTTTTACGACCATCATTTTAAAACCATCTGGAGACGTATACTCCGTAAACAAGGCAAAAGATGTTTTCACATTTAAAACATTTGATGTCCAATTAAAACCTCTTAACGCCTCATCTATCAATCTCCATTGCACTTCATCACATTCACCACCATGTTTCAGAACCCAACTTGTCAAAGTTTCGACACCAGAAACAAAAGTATAAAATCTTTCACAATCTTGATACAAATCCATCAAATTGAAATCATAGCAATTTGATTGGAAGTCTTTTAATTTTGAAATATTATCATCAAGAAAATTATGTACCTTTTCTGTATTTGCATGATGATTGGCATTATCAAAAAATGACCCGCACGCATCTATAAACACAGCACTAAGCCTATCATAATCGGCATTAGCTTTTTGTATTAATTCATCACTTTGCGCCATAGAAC
>CALNFG010000187.1 GCA_939792625.1 uncultured Prevotella sp. | reverse complement strand
ATGTCAAGATATGACACTGGCTACAGACTGAAAACCACCGGAGTGATAAGCGGTTTCGACAGCACCGTCGAGTGTGCCGTAACAAAACTGATGTGTATGCAAGGCAGATTTGCAGACAACAAAATAGTAAGAAATTACATGACCCGGTCAATTTGTGGAGAGATAACAATTTAATTAAAAAAAGCTCAATTGGTAGTGCTTATTTAAATATATTGCTTAACTTTGCATGGTAAACAGAAGGGAACAAGACAAATAACAAGCCCTTATCAGGCTGAATGTCATTCTTTTATAGTTTTATAACAGTAAACAATAACGACATTATGAAAGATTTAAAAGGTACAAAAACAGAAAAAAACCTGCAAGAGGCTTTCGCAGGTGAATCACAGGCACGTAACAAATACACTTACTTTGCGTCAAAAGCAAGAAAAGACGGATATGAGCAGATTGCCGATATCTTTGAGGAAACAGCCAAGAATGAGAAAGAGCATGCAAAACTTTGGTTTAAGTATCTTGAAGGCGGTGACATAAAAGACACGGCAAGCAATCTTGAAGCAGCAGCAGCAGGCGAAAATTATGAGTGGACTGACATGTATGACCGCATGGCTAAAGAAGCTGAAGAGGAAGGCTTCAAAGAAATTGCGGCAAAATTCCGCATGGTTGCAGCCATCGAAAAAGCTCATGAAGAACGTTACCGCAAGCTGCTCGGCAATGTTAACGAACAGAAAGTGTTCTCAAAGGATGGTGATGCCATTTGGCAGTGTGCCAATTGCGGCCATATCGTTGTAGGAAAGAACGCACCGAAGATTTGTCCGGTATGCAATCATCCCCAGAGCTTCTTCCAGGTTAAAGCTGAAAACTATTAATTATTTATTACCATTGCCCGTGGTATTATGCCGGGCTGGTGATGACAGTCAGAATAGAGACATGCCGTTTTGTAACGGTTTGTCTCTATTTTGTTATAATCTGAAAGGTTATCTTTTGAAGGCTTAAAGGTGACCTTTAAGCACCACAAAGGTAAGGTTTGGGAAGGTCAAAGGATAGCTTTCGGCCGGCCTTACGTACAGCATTACAGTCTGTAAGATAAAATCATGTAATGCTTATATATACCGACACAATATTTTACACACCAAAACTGAGGTCGTTTCAATATTGTTTACTAATTTTGCACCCGTTTCTAAAGCAGAGGACAAAAAGCATGCAAAGATATTTTCTTTATTTCAAATATGACGGTACGGCATATCATGGATGGCAGATTCAGCCGAATGCACATACAGTGCAGGACGAGCTGCAAAAAGCGTTGTCAACACTATTGCGTGAAGACATCCAGGTTGTGGGGGCAGGGCGTACTGACACAGGAGTACACGCACGTATGATGGTAGCCCACTTCGACATTGACCGTGATTTAGATTGTACTCAGCTTGTCTACAAACTTAACAGGATTCTGCCCAAAGATATATCTGCAGACAAAATTGAGATGGTAGACAGTGAGAAGCATGCACGGTTTAGTGCTGTTTCGAGAACATACCATTATTATATACATTTACGTAAAGACCCTTTCCGTAGGGCTTATTCGTGCGAACTGTTTTATGAACTTGACTTCGACAAAATGAACAAAGCTGCCGAAATACTGCTTGAATGTGAGGATTTTGCAGCATTCTGTAAAAGTAATTCTGACGTAAAGACCACGCTGTGCAAGATAACTGAAGCACGATGGATTAAGGATGATTGCCACAGCTGGCATTTTGTAATAACGGCCAACCGATTTCTGCGCAATATGGTGCGTGCCATTGTAGGCACACTGATAGACGTCGGGCGCAACCGCATAGACATTAACGATTTCAGGAAAATAATAAATGGAAGACAGCGCTCAGGTGCCGGTGAAAGTATGCCGGGCAACGCTTTGTTCCTTGAACATATAGGATATTGACAACTGTCCGGCAGCTCTTTGTCTCATGTTAAGACCTGCCTGACTATTCAGGATAAACAAATAAATAAGGTAATAATATGTGGTTGTTATTAGCATTTCTGTCAGCCGCTTTGCTCGGCTTCTATGATTCATTCAAGAAAAAATCTCTTGACAACAATGCCGTCATCCCGGTATTATTTCTCAACACTCTGTTTTCTTCGCTCATATTCATTCCTTTTATCGTATTGTCGGCAACGACAGACATGCTCGACGGTACAATATTCCACGTTGCGAGCGGAGGTTGGGAAACACATAAATATATAATTCTTAAAAGTCTGATAGTATTGTCGTCGTGGATATTCGGCTATTTCGGCATGAAGCATCTCCCTCTTACCATTGTCGGCCCAATAAACGCGACACGCCCTGTAATGGTGCTTGTTGGAGCGTTCATTGTATTTGGCGAGCGTCTTAACATATACCAGTGGACAGGTGTGGCACTGGCTGTGGCCTCATTCTTCATGTTGAGCCGCAGCGGTAAGAAAGAGGGGATAGACTTCAAGCATGACCGCTGGATTTATTTCATTGTACTTGCCGCTCTCCTCGGTGCCGTAAGCGGTCTTTATGACAAATATCTCATGGCACCTGTCGGACACGGCGGCGTTGGACTTGACCGTATGATTGTGCAAAGCTGGTATAACATTTACCAGTTTATCATGATGGGAATAATGCTCATTGTGCTTTGGTTGCCCAACGCCAAGCATTCCACGCCGTTTCGTTGGGATTGGTGCATCATTCTGATAAGTATATTCCTCAGTGCCGCAGACTTTGTTTATTTTTACGCATTGAGTCTGCCCGGGGCAATGATAAGCATTGTGTCCATGATAAGGCGAGGAAGTGTTGTGGTGTCGTTTCTTTTCGGAGCTGTATTGCTGCATGAGAAAAATCTGAAAAGCAAAGTTGTCGACCTCATTCTGGTTTTACTCGGCATGTTGTTCCTTTACATAGGTTCTAACTGACCTGCAGTCTGATGACATCCGGCTGAACAGGTACTGCTGACTGTTGCGTAAATCGATAAAAAATTATCAAAACATCTCCTGTCCGGTTAAAACAATGTCATTTTTTTGCATTTTGACGTAAAAATTGTATTTTTGCAGGCGAATATAATGAAAAAGAGGGATTTTATGGCACGTAACATATTTAAAGGATTAGGTATTGCACTCGTCACCCCGTTTACCTCTGATGGTGCAGTTGATTATACAGCTCTGAAACGGCTCATCACATATCAGTTAGACAATGGTGCAGACTTTTTTTGCATACTTGCCACTACAGGCGAAACTCCGACATTGACAAAAGAAGAAAAGCAGGCCATAAAAGAGATTGTTGTAGATATGGCAGGCAACAAGGTACCGATATTAATGGGATGCGGAGGCAATAATACAGCAGAAGTGGTGAATGAGCTGCAGACAAATGATTTTACAGGCATAGATGGCGTGCTGAGCGTTTGTCCGTATTATAACAAGCCCTCACAAGAAGGGCTTTACCAACATTTCAGGACTATTGCCGCATCGACAAGTCTGCCAATCGTGCTGTATAATGTGCCCGGACGTACAGGCGTGAACATGAAAGCCGAGACGACATTGCGTCTGGCACATGATTGTAATAACATTGTGGGAATAAAAGAGGCAGCCGGCAGTCTGGAGCAGGTTGATGAAATAATAAAAAACAAACCGGATAAATTTGACGTGATAAGTGGCGACGACGCCCTGACTTTTCCAATGATAGCCTGTGGCGCCGCCGGAGTAATATCTGTAATCGGCAATGCCTTACCTAAAGAATTTTCACGTATGATTCGCCTTGAGATGAACGGTGAGATAGAAAGTGCCCGGAAGATACATCACAAATTCACAGACCTTTTCAATCTGCTGTTTGTTGATGGTAATCCTGCAGGTGTAAAAGCGATGCTGCATGAAATGGGCATGATAGAGAATGTTCTAAGACTTCCACTCGTTCCGACACGACTCACGACCATGCAAAGAATAAGCGAATGTCTGAAGTTCCGGTTATAGGTGAGATAACAAAAACGATGAATAATTTTGTTCTGGTTTAATTTATGTCAGCAAAAGCCTTTCATCGCAATGTTAAAAAACGGAATACTCGCATAAAACAAACTTTTTAATGAAAAAAGTTCGCAAATATTTGCACGGATAAGAAAAAGTAAGTACCTTTGCATAGCAATTAAGAAAAGGCTCCGTAGCTCAACTGAATAGAGCATCTGACTACGGATCAGAAGGTTACAG
>CALNFG010000186.1 GCA_939792625.1 uncultured Prevotella sp. | reverse complement strand
TCTTGATGGCAATGCTTGCGCTCAACGTTTCGACGGAAGTGCTTGAGGGCTTTTCTATCGTGGAGGAGAGTCTGCATCGCACCACCAACAATTCAGCTTCAGAAAACGAAGCTCTTTACGGTGACTTTGAAGCACAGATGAAGTCCAATCCGCAGAAGGTAAAAGTGTGGTTTGAAAAGGCCACTGCCGTAAAGCACATGAGCGACTCACTGTTCAACTTCGCCCAGGAACTGAAAGTGGCGATAGTCAAGGAAGCTGACGGGGAAGACGGCGACGTGATGAACATCAAGCGTAAGGACGATCTTGAGGCGGCCAACCAGGTGATGCTTGCTCCGGGCAAAGGGCAGGGAAAGAAATTGTTCGACGCCATCAATTTGTTCCGTGAGCGCATCCTGACGATGGTCACAGACGAGCGCCAGAAGGCTATAATAGCCAGCAACCTTACTACGACATTGCCTCAAAATGCCCGTACCATGGGTAAGAACTGGCAGGAATATATGTTTGAAGACATGCCGGTGGCAGCAGCAGTGACGCTGCTCACAAAGCTGCAGAGCGATGTGCGTTATGCTGAGGGTGAGGTGCTGCACACGCTTGTGGCAAACATTGACATGAAAGACATACGTGTCAACAAGCTGAGTGCTTTCGTCATACCTAATGCCCAGACAATAGTTCGTGGTGATAAGTTTACCGCACAGATAGTTATGGCGGCCGTCGATACGACGCAACAGCCTCAGATATATATCGGCGGACGGCAGATGAATCTGCGAAACAATACTTACGAGATTGTGACCGGACACACCGGTGAGTTCAATCTGACGGGATACATCACGGTGCAGAACGGCAACGGTGACGTAATACGTCGTGACTTCTCGCAGAAGTACACGGTGGTTGATCCGAGTGCAACTGTTTCTGCCGACCTTATGAACGTACTTTATGCCGGATACAGCAATCCTATAAGCATCAGCATCCCCGGTGTGCCGCTTACCAAAGTGTCCGCCACTATGAGCGGAGGCACACTTCAGCCGGTGGGTCCGGGCAAGTATATAGCCCGCCCCTCTTCTGTCGGCAAGGATGTAACCATAAACGTATTGTCCTTACAGACGGGCAGTGCGCGTCAGGTAGGTCAGTTCACGTTCAAGGTACGTAAGCTGCCAGACCCGACGCCATACATCCAGATAGGCGATAACCGCTTCCGTACAGGCGGTCTGCCAAAGGCTTCGCTAATGTCGGCATCAGGTATCAAGGCAGCCATCGACGACGGTCTGCTGGATATTCCGTTTAAGGTGTTGAGTTTTGAGGCCGTGTTCTATGACAACATGGGTAACGCTGTGCCTATGGTGTCCAGCGGTGATGCTTTCTCGCAGCGTCAGCGTGAGACCTTCCGCAAGCTTTCGCGCAACAAGCGTTTCTACATCACACGCATATCAGCCGTAGGTCCTGACGGCATCAAGCGTACGCTTCCCACATCAATGGAGGTCATCGTGAAGTAATCAATGAATTAACAGTTAATAAGAGGATATGAGCAAGTTCTTATTTATACATAAAGCGTCAAAGAGCCGTAAGGCAGTAGGCGGTTTTCTGCTGCGCACGGTCACAGTGGCCGTGTTGATGTTACTGTGTGCGGTCGAGGCTGTCGACGCACAGCCGGCTGCACGCCGCCGTGAACAGCAGCGTAAGAGTGCGTCTAACGCGCAAAACATGACCACCCGTGCGCAAATTTCTTATCCTGTGGCAGCCAAGATGTCTGAAGACGTGGTATGGCGGAGGGATATTTACCGCGAGATAAACCTTATGGAGGACGCCAATGCGCCGTTGTATTATCCCGTAGAGCCGATAGGCTCACAGATGAATCTTTTCACTTATCTGTTCAAGCTCATGATGCGCTCCATTGATGCCTACGAATACAGGCTTGACGGAAACGAAGTGTTCACCGACTCGGCAAAGATAAACCGTAAGGCTTTTCTTGACAATTACCATATTTATTACGAGCGGGTAAACCGCGGCATAACCATTGATGACAGCGACATACCATCAAGCGAGGTAAAATCATATTATGTAAAGGAGAGTGCTTATTACGACCAGGCTTCGGCCACGTTTCATGTAAAGGTGCAGGCTCTCTGTCCGGTATTGTGGCGTACGGATGACTTTGGTGACGGAGAGCAGAAATATCCGCTGTTTTGGGTGAAGTATGACGACATTGCTCCGTATCTGAGCAAGCAGGTGGTGATGACAAGCAATCTGAACAATGCCGCTACGATGAGCATGGACGACTATTTCACGCAGAATATGTACAGAGGCAAGATATACAAGACGTCCAATATGCTGGGGCGCACTCTTGCACAATATTGTCCTACTGACTCCGCTCTGGCAAAGGAGCAGAAGCGGATAGAAAACGAGCTTGCAGCCTTTGAGAAGAACATCTGGGGTGACCAGGCCCGTAAAGACTCTCTCGACAGCATAGCAAAAGCCGACGTGAAAGATAAGAAAGGCAAAAAGGCCAAGCGTAACCGCAGGGCCTCGACGTCTGTAAGGAAGAGTCGCTCTTCGGGCAAGTCTTCGTCCGGAGGCTCACCGGCGGCACGTGTCACCGTGCGCAGGCAGAGACATTAAAATAATTCATGATTCACAATTAATGATTCATAATTCACAGTTCGCAATTCATATAAGTGGGTAGTTTGGCGTTGTTATTCTTCTCATGTACGCATGTATGACGGATTGTGGATTATGAATTAAAAAGTTTTAACCATTTAAAATTTTAGCTTATGAAAAAGATTTTCACATTTGTGGCTCTTGTGGTTGCCGTATGTTTTGCCGTTCCGGCACAGGCGCAGTTCAAGTTCGGATTAAAGGGAGGTGTCAATATCACGGACATGTCGTTTAACAGTGATGTGCTTGAAGCTTCAAACCGCACGGGATTCTTCATCGGTCCTACGGTTAAGTTCACACTGCCTCTTCTTGGTTTCGGTGTAGATGTGTCTGCCCTTTACGACCAGCGTGAGGCAGAGCTTAAGGACTCTGATGCGAAACTGAAGCAGAAAGCGATTAACGTTCCGATAAATTTGCGTTACGATATAGGTCTCGGCAGTCTGGCCGCGGTATATTTGGCAGCAGGTCCGCAGTTCGGATTCAATGTGGGAGACAAGAGTCAGACATTGGTTGAGAATGTCAGCGAATGGACTCTCAAATCGTCAAATTTCAGTGTGAACCTCGGAGCCGGTGTGATGCTGTTAAGGCATCTGCAGGTTGGTTTCAACTATAACATCGTATGCGGAAAAACAGGAGATGTGACAGTGATAAACACTGTTTCAGGCGCATACGAGTCGTTCCGTAACCGTTCAAACACATGGCAGATATCGGCCGCTTATTATTTCTGATGATACATGGCAGCGATGCCTGTCGTATTATATCGGGATGGGGATGTTCCTTCGGGAGTCTTCATCCCGTTTTCTGTAATCACAGCGGGTCAACATCAAAGTATATGCCGACAGTTCTGAACCGTTTGTCCTGCAATATGATGTCTTTACCTTTGTTCAGGTAAAGGCGTACTTTGGCGCGGTCGATGCCGTTTTCCAGTTTCAGCACCATTTTTCTTATGTTCAGTGTCTTCACTTTCGCAACTGCCGGCTTGTCGGGTCCCAGCAGGCGGTCGTTAAACCACGGGCGCAACACAGCTGCCAGTGCGTCGGCTGCGGCGCTTACGGTGGCGTTGTCTTTGTGTTTCAGGTATACGGCGATGATGTGATAGAACGGCGGATAGCGGAACATCAGACGCTCGTCCATCAGCTCGCCGTAAAATGCTGCCACGTCGCTCCTTACCACTTGCGATATTACGGGCAGGTCGGGGCTTTTTGTCTGCAGCATCACCACGCCGCGTTCACCCTTTCTTCCGGCCCGTCCGCTGACCTGCGCCATTGTCATGAAGGCATGTTCGTAAGCGCGGAAGTCGGGATAATTCAGCATGGAGTCGGCGTTGAGTATGCCCACAACAGCAACGTTGTCGAAGTCGAGTCCCTTGCTTATCATCTGCGTGCCGATGAGTATGTCTGTGCGGTGGGCCGAAAAGTCGCTTATCAGCCGCTCGTAGGCGTTGCGGGTGCGTGTCGTGTCGAGGTCCATGCGTGCTACGCGGGCTTCGGGGAACAGTTCCATGACCTTGTCCTCCACCTTCTCTGTGCCGTAGCCCCGTCCGCGCAGGTCGCGGCTGCCGCAGCATGGGCACACGTCGGGCACGGCATACGTGTGTCCGCAGTAGTGGCAGGTAAGCTGTCCGAGACTCTTGTGATA
>CALNFG010000185.1 GCA_939792625.1 uncultured Prevotella sp. | reverse complement strand
ACATCTGGCCAAGCACAACGTTACGGCGTTCGGTACATCTCTCAGGATATCTTACCGGATTATAATAAGACGGGTTTTTACAAAGGCCGATGAGCGTTGCGGCCTCTGTTATTGACAAGTTCTTAGGTTCCTTGTTGAAATATACGCCTGATGCAGTCTTTATACCCACAGCATTGTGCAGAAAATCAAAATAGTTGAGATACATGGTGATAATCTCTTCTTTCGTATAAAAACGTTCCAGCTTTACGGCTATGACCCATTCTATCGGCTTCTGCATAACTCGTTCGAGCGTACTCTTTGCCGTGGCCGAATATAACTGCTTGGCAAGCTGCTGCGTTATCGTCGAGCCTCCCCCTGCACTTTTCTGTCCCAATATGCCTCGTTTTACCACGGCACGCGTCAAGGCTATGAAGTCTATACCGGAATGTTCGTAAAATCTTTCGTCTTCAGTTGCGACAAGAGCTTCGACAAGATATGGCGACAAATCGTCAAAATCCACATGCACACGGTTTTCCCGGTTCATGTTGTAAGTCCCGAGTATTTTACCGTCCACCGAATATATCTGAGACGCATACCTGCTGATTGGGTTTTGCAGGTCTGCGATATCAGGCATGTATCCTATCCATCCAAACCATATAGAAGTAAACGCAACCGCCAAAAAGACAACGGAGACACAAAGCAGCCCCCACAATATGCGAACAAATGTTTTCCTCATCCCTCTTTATATATAGACTAATTAGCTGCAAAAATACTATTTTTCTTTTGATTTATCCTCCTTAAATTAAAAATAATGCGTAACTTAGCACACGAAAATCGAAATCACAGCACTAATGGGAAAACATAATTTTGTAACCATTGCCGATTTATCAAAAGAAAAGATACTCTATTTGATAAAGTCGGCACAAGAGTTTGAAAAACATCCTAACAGGGAAATTCTAAAAGGCAAAATCGTAGCGACACTCTTCTTTGAGCCGTCAACACGCACACGCCTGAGCTTCGAGACGGCAGCCAACAGGCTTGGCGCCCGCGTGATAGGTTTTACCGATGCAAAAGTGACAAGTGCCACAAAAGGCGAAACGCTCAAAGACACAATACTTATGGTGTCTAACTATGCCGACGTGATAGTAATGAGACATTATATAGAAGGTGCTGCCCAATACGCCAGCGAAGTGGCTCCGGTACCGATCATCAATGCAGGAGACGGCGCTCACCAGCATCCTTCGCAGTGCATGCTTGACCTGTACTCGATATACAAGACCCAAGGAAAACTCGACAATCTCAACATCTGCCTTGTGGGAGACCTGAAATACGGACGTACCGTACATTCTCTCGTCATGGCAATGCGGCACTTCAATCCTACATTCCACTTCATAGCCCCCAAAGAGCTTGCCATGCCAGATGAGTACAAACTGTATTGCAGGCAGAACGGCATCAAGTTCATCGAACACACCGACTTCAACGAAGACATAATAAGCCATGCCGACATACTCTACATGACAAGGGTACAGAAAGAAAGATTCTCTGACCTGATGGAATATGAGAAGGTGAAAAACGTGTATATATTGAGGAACGATATGCTCAAAAACGCACGCGAAAACATGAAGATACTTCACCCGCTGCCCCGCGTGAACGAGATTGAATATGAGGTAGACACCAATCCGCACGCCTACTACATACAACAAGCGCAAAACGGGCTGTATGCCCGTGAGGCCATAATATGTGACGTGCTTGGAATAACATTCGACGAAATCGTCAACGACAAGACCATAATAGGATAAACATCATAACGTAACCACACTATGAGCAAAAAAGAAAGACTGGTAGCCGCAATAGAAAACGGCACAGTCATCGACCATATACCATCAGAGAAGACTTACGAGGTGGCCAATATTCTCGGCTTACAGAATCTTGACACAGTTGTCACCATCGGATATAACTATCTTTCAAAGAAAATCGGACGTAAAGGTATCATCAAGATAGAAAACAAATTCTTCTCTGATGAAGAGATTTCAAGACTGTCAGTAGTGGCACCAAATGTGGTACTGAACATCATCAGAAACTACGAAGTAGTAGAAAAAAAGAAAGTTGAGACGCCTGATGAACTTCGAGGTATAGTAAAATGCAATAACCCTAAATGTATCACCAACAACGAGCCGATGAAGACTGTATTCAACGTGACAGACAAGGCCAAAGGCATAATACGCTGCCGCTACTGCGACAAAGAACAGGAAATAAGCAAAGTAAAACTGCTCTGACAAAAAATGTCATCAGACATAATTCTGCCATATACGAATTTACACATCTATAAATAAATATCAACAACATGCCTCCGGGACTGTCCGGCAGGTATAAAAACATAACCTTAAAAAATAAAAAACGTATGAAAAAAGACCAAGTTATTTTCGACCTTATCGAGAAAGAACACCAACGCCAGCTGAAAGGCATGGAACTTATCGCGTCTGAAAACTTTGTAAGCGATGAAGTTATGCAGGCAATGGGCTCATGCCTGACCAACAAATATGCCGAAGGCTTACCAGGAAAAAGATATTACGGAGGATGCGCCGTGGTTGACGAAGTTGAAACGTTAGCCATCGAACGCGTAAAGAAGCTTTTCGGAGCAGAGTTTGCCAATGTGCAGCCCCACTCCGGAGCGCAAGCAAATGCCGCCGTACTGCTGACAGTACTCAATCCCGGTGACACTTTCCTCGGCCTCAATCTGGCTCATGGCGGCCACCTGTCTCACGGCTCAAGCGTAAACACATCAGGCATACTGTACAAAGCAGTAGGCTACAATGTAAACAAGGAAACCGGCCGTGTGGACTATGACGAGATGGAAAAGCTTGCTCTTGAACATAAACCTAAGCTAATCATCGGCGGCGGCTCTGCCTACAGCCGTGAGTGGGACTACAAACGCATGCGCGAAATTGCCGATGAAATAGGCGCCATACTCATGATAGATATGGCCCACCCTGCCGGTCTTATTGCAGCAGGTTTGCTTGACAATCCGCTGAAATACGCCCACATCGTAACATCAACAACACACAAGACATTGCGCGGTCCACGCGGTGGAGTCATACTTATGGGCAAAGACTTTGAGAATCCATGGGGCAAAAAGACACCAAAGGGACAAATCAAAATGATGAGCCAGTTGCTCAACAGTGCCGTATTCCCAGGCACACAGGGCGGCCCGCTTGAGCATGTCATTGCGGCAAAGGCCGTTGCATTCAACGAAGCACTTCAGCCGGAATTTAAAGAATGGGCATTGCAGGTAAAGAAAAACGCCGCAGTACTGGCCGATGAGCTGATTAAACGCGGATTTGACATTGTAAGCGGCGGTACAGACAACCACTCTATGCTGGTAGACCTGCGCCCGAAATATCCTGAACTTACAGGTAAAGTGGCCGAAAGCGCACTTGTTGCCGCCGACATTACTGTCAACAAGAATATGGTACCATACGATACCCGTAGCGCATTCCAGACCTCAGGAATACGCCTCGGTACACCTGCGATAACAACACGTGGAGCAAAAGAAGACATGATGATACTCATCGCAGACCTGATAGAAGAAGTTCTCAACAATCCTGAAGATGAAAAAGTTATAGCCAAAGTACGCGAAAAAGTAAACGCAACAATGGCACAATACCCTTTGTTCGCATATTAATCAGACAATACCACCGCGCTTACGCCAACATGAACAGGCCATGCGCGGTGGCTTTGTTTTCATAAACGGCAGACTGATCCATTTGTCATCTGTCTGCCGATGTCTCATTCTGCCTTTTTGCCTTTTTACACAATAAAATTTCAATATTCAGTAAAAAATGTGTAAGTTTGCAGCCAAATTATAAAAAATAATCATATACATCATGGCAAAAGAATTAAAAGACCTTACAAAAAGGGCAGAAAACTACAGCCAGTGGTACAACGACTTGGTGACAAAAGCAGACTTGGCCGAACAGTCGGCCGTACGCGGATGCATGGTCATAAAACCATACGGCTACGCTATATGGGAAAAGATGCAGCATCAGCTTGACAAAATGTTTAAAGAGACCGGAGCGCAAAATGCTTATTTCCCACTGCTGATACCAAAATCTTTCCTGTCACGTGAAGCGGAACACGTAGAAGGTTTTGCAAAAGAATGTGCCGTAGTAACACATTATCGTCTTAGAGCAAAAGCAGACAAGAGCGGTGTTGAGGTTGACCCTGCGGCACGTCTCGAAGAAGAGCTTATAATACGTCCTACATCCGAAACCATCATTTGGAATACTTACAAGAACTGGATACATTCTTACCGCGACCTGCCGCTGATGTGCAACCAGTGGT
>CALNFG010000184.1 GCA_939792625.1 uncultured Prevotella sp. | reverse complement strand
TCACTCCCGTAAACTTATAGAAAGAGGCATAAAACGTCTGTCGGTTAGAAAAACCGACCATATCGCTTATGTCTTCCATTCGCAAATTTCTGTAACGTCTGTCTACAAGCAAAGCCTTTGCATTGTTTATTCTATATTTATTTACAAGGGAAGTGTAGTTCATGTTAAAACACACATTTACAACAGCAGATACATAACGTGTATTGGTCTGCAAATCTTCGGCCAGTTGTTTTGCCGAATAGTTTTTGTCCCTGTATTTCTTTTTCTTTAATAATATTTTCACTATCTTCGTTTTCAACTCATTCATCTGTTTCGGATTCATGAGTGAACGATATACAGCATCTTTGTTGCTGCCGTTTAAATTGACATTGTATTTTGTCATAATCTATCCCAAAAATCAAATCTTTTCCAATAATAATTATATGCCACGTCACGCCCTGTCGCAGCCTGTAATGCATGTAACACAACGTACATTAATGCAAAGATAATGATTTTTCATTAATTCTACGATTGTGAAATTTTATTTTTAATAAAATTTGTATTCGTTTTATTCATTCTTCTGTAAAGCAAATAATTACATAGCAAAAAGCTTACCTTTAGGTCTTCCAAAGACCATGTTTGCCCTTCTAAAAGGTAAGCTTTTAAACGGCAAAACATGGTCTTTGAATACCGCAATCAAAACATACTGGGTATCAATAACTTATACTCATATCAGTGTCATGCCTGTGGCATGACACTGATATACATATTTTAACGTATATTTAAAATATTTACCGCCTTGTTTTTACTGTAAACATGGTGATGGAAAAGCTATAATATCCGGACAATCCTTACACCTGTCATTGTGCGTTGACGTTGTAAATAGCTGTATAACGCCATTTGTTCTTCTACCACTTTGTGTCGTAAACTTGAAGCGTTGAGCAGGTGCAATCCGTCTTCATGCCATACAGCAAAGCCAATATGCTGGATATCAAGTCCTTTCAGTGTTGTGGTAAGCGCTATTATGTCGCCATTTTTTATTACTGATCGTAATAAAGATGTATTAGTTATTCTGTTTTTAGGAATATACATATATGATTTGCTGTTAAGCTGTTTCTCAGCCGCAGCTATTGCCGGAATATAATCCCGATGACTTTTCAGCATTTTATACTTTTCCGGATATGTGGTCATATAGTACACGTTCATTTTTTGTACTGCCGAAAATGGAGGATTGGGTGATTGTATTTCCTTACATATTCCTTTCCTTGTATTATCTTCTATCCAATCGGTAAAATAATGCAGACGTTTGGTGTAATATGGTGCATCACCATTGCGGTAACGAATTTTTTGTAGATTTGCACAGAATGAATCAAATGTGTAGTTTCTGTTTTTCATGCATAAAGTCAATGCAACAACATTTTCCACGTATGTAGTACAGTCAAGCTGTCTCAGATTGACAACCAGTTTTTCTGTGTCATTTACTTCAAGAGTATGTGCCACATAAGGCAGACCGATAAGCTTGCGTGCAAAAAAAACAGTGTAGTTTGTACCCGAAGGCATGCGGACAGCCTCGCTCAACAAACTTACAACTTTCAAACTGTCTTCCTTTTCATATTGTACATCTTTTGCACTAATATGATAAAAAGGCAATAAAATTAACATACAGACAGCAACAATGCCTTTGAATGGAAAAGCATTGACTGACCGGGTATAGACTTCAGTTATTACAGCCATAACATAATGACATTAGAATTTTCCTAAGATTCTGTCCATTACCCAATTTACCGGTGTGGCTGATACGCTCGTGCATGAGCATACACCGATGCCCTGCAGGTCTTCTATCACAGCTTTGATTATAGGTAACTGCACGTACGGAGGATTTGGCACCGTTATGCTTGTGGTTCCCTCACTTGTAACCAATTGTATCGGGTCATAATTATATACTGAGAAACATAACATCCCCTTATCACCTATAACCTCTATCCTATCCTCTTGAGCAGACTTATGTCCTGTAAAGCACCATGAACCACTACCGGTCAAGCCACTTTCAAAACGGAAACATGCACTTATGTTGTCTTCTGCAGAATATAGGCCGGAGCGGTTGGCACACATTCCTTCTGCCTCGATTATAACGCCGAATAAATCTTGGAGCAAATCCAGCTGGTGAGGAGCGAGATCGTAAAAATAACCACCTCCGGAAATATCTGGCTGCAGACGCCACGGTAACGACCCTTTATTTGAATAATCCAAATCACGCGGCGGACAAGAGAAACGTATCTGTACATTCATGATGTCGCCTATAGTCTTTTGGCGGATAATGTCTTTTACTTTCTTAAAATATGGCAGATATCTTCTATAATAAGCAACAAAACACGGGATACCGGTTTGCTCGCTTACACGATTTACTCTTGCACAATCATCATAATTGGCAGCTAAAGGTTTTTCCACATATACAGGCTTGCCGGCACGCATGGCCATTATTGCAAAAGTAGCATGACTTGAAGGTGGAGTTGCAATATAAACGGCATTGATATCAGGATCTTCTATCAGTTTTTGAGCGTCAGTGTACCATCGCTTTATGTGATGACGCTCTGCATAAGAGCGTGCTTTATCTTTATTACGGCTCATTACAGCAATCACCTCTGAGCCTTCTACATCATTGAAGGCCGGGCCAGACTTTTTTTCTGTCACTTCACCACAGCCAATGAATCCCCATTTTAATAATTTCATATATTTATCATTTTTCAAAAAATAATGACTGCAGAAAATACAAAGGCTGGCAACAAGTGCATTGCCTCTGTTTGCAATGATTTTCCGGTAGGCAAAGTTAGCAATTTTTATCCATACAATGATTCCATATTATCAAGAATATTGTTACCTTTGTGGCAAAATAATATAATAATCCGAATAAAGGTGTGAAAACAGATAAATACGCCGGTCAGGATTTATTCATCAACAAACAAACAGTATGGAAAATCTCAAACAATCAGCAATAAGTAAAAGCCGCAGTTATACAGCATGCCTGTCAGAGGCTCACAGAATGTTATTCGACAATATAAAGTTGATTTTCAGCCGTTCATGGATGTATTGTGCTGCCTTGGCAATAATATTGTCCGCGTACCTCTCTATATATATCAATGCCATGCTTTATGGTTACACCACAACGCTTATGTGGTGGGCAGTCTTTGTGTCAATTCTTGCGTTATGTGCCGGAGTCGCTTACCATGCACGGATTATGCACTTGATAAACGGACATTCGATGAAATGGAACATCATAAGATACTCCACTGTAACCGGATGTTACATCGCACTTGTGTTATTGATAAGCCTTATATATGCTGCGGTTATATATGGAGTTGTGATGGTAAAACAGCCTGTAAATATCTTACAATTACAGCCGTTGCTGATTACGCTTGCAGGCGTTTATGTTGTTATTCTATTGCTGCTTCTTCCGTATGTTTATGGAATAATGAAGTATCTTATGGAGCCTGAATGTACACTGAAAGAAATGATTTTTAAGTCATATAAAGCAGGAATGCGCCATTGGGGACTTATCTTTATAGCACTGTTTCTCACGATACTTTGCATAATGGTATGTGCCATGCTTGTTTCCATTCCTATGTTTATTGTGACGACAGCTAATGCATTATCTGTATTTGGTGTGAATTTTCTTGGTGATCCAACAGGTCTGCCCTCATATTTTATTGCAATACAGGTGATAGTATTTGCTCTGACATTTTTCATTTGGGCATATATCAATATTTTCACCATTTTCGTTTGTTACTTCTTATACGGGAGTATAAAGACAAAAGAGAAAGAAAAGATAGAGGCTGAAAAAGAACTTGCCACAAGCAATTAGCATAATTACTTGTGATAAAGGCGATTATGCCTGTTCATAATTTACCTTTTCATACTTAATTAATGTGTATAAAATGAAACGTCAGCGTATTTTGTTTATTGACCGTGACGGAACACTT
Organism: uncultured Prevotella sp.; assembly: GCA_939792625.1. Taxonomy (GTDB): domain Bacteria; phylum Bacteroidota; class Bacteroidia; order Bacteroidales; family Bacteroidaceae; genus Prevotella. The sequence goes on along the minus strand of CALNFG010000184.1, from coordinate 446 downwards.
ATAGAAGAGCCTTACGACGAACAAGTAGACTCATTCTCCAAGTTGAAGTTTACCAAAGGTGTATTCAAGAACTTAGGTTTTATACGTTCAAATCTTGATTTTCTTTTTGTGATGGTCAGTAATCAAGACGGCCTTGGCACAGAAAGTTTCCCTGAAGAAACATTCTGGCCTGTACATAATTTTATTCTCCAAACTCTAAAAGGTGAAAATATTATATTTGATGATATACTGATAGACAGACATTTTCCGGAAGATAACCATCCATGCCGGAAACCCGGCACAGGCATGCTCACAAAATATTTGGACTATCAAAAATACGATATTCAAGGCAGTTATGTCATAGGTGACAGAGATACAGACAAACGTTTTGCTGAAAATATTGGCTGCAAGGCATTAATATTGGGTAAAGACGGCATGACGTGGGATAAAATTGCCGAAATCCTTTT
>CALNFG010000183.1 GCA_939792625.1 uncultured Prevotella sp. | reverse complement strand
ACGACACGGATATGGGGTAACAGTTGTTGCGCAGCACGTTGCCGAATATCATGTATTTCAGGCTTTTCTCGTAATACTCACGGGTGACGTCGAGCGTGACATATTCTTTGGCGCCCAACTTATAAGCGTTCTCTTCATTCTTCTTCAGCTGCTCGTCGCTGAAACCGCCGGTGTTGGCGCAGGCGGCATAGACCTCATAGCCCATGTCGTGCGAAAGTTTCATCACTGTGTAAGATGTGTCCAGCCCACCGGAGAAGGCTACCACCACTTTCTTTTTATCTGCCATAGTTGTATGTTTTTTGTTTCTTTTATCACGGTTTTATTCTTTTCATCACGTCGGCAGGAAGCTTTATGGGCACTGCCTCACCCTGATGTTCGGCAGGGTCGTACAACATGCCGGTACAGATACAGTACTTCCGGCCGGTGCGCTGCAGCACATCTACGTTAATGCAGCCGTTGCAGCCGCGCCAGAAAGCCTCATCGTCGGTAAGCTCGGCAAAGGTTACGGGCACGTATCCCAACTGGGTGTTCATGCGCATGACGGCCGCACCGCTGGTAAGACTGAAAATCTTGGCCTCGGGCCAGCGCGTCCTTGCGAGAGTGAACGTCATGTCCTTGATGCGCTTCGACACGCCGAGACCGCGGAAGTCAGGATGAACGATAAGTCCGGATGTGGTGACATAATGCTTGTTGCCCCACGTCTCGATGTAACTGAAACCTGCAAAGCGATCGCCGGCAAGGGCTATCACGGCCTTTGTCTCACGCATCTTCGTGGCCAGATATTCATGTGTCCGTCTGGCGATACCCGTGCCGCGCACCTTGGCGGCAACCGCCATTGTCTCAAGAATGGTGTCGACATACCTCTCGTGCGAGGCGTCGGCCACCAATACTTTTATTTCTTCACTCATACACATCAGTACTCAAAGCGGGCATGGCGGCACGGACAACGGGATACATGCCCGCACACTCTGCCGCTTGTGTCCTAACTTTATTACCTTAATTATAATTTTCCTTTTATCGTTTACTTTATGTCGGGAATGACGTTACGCAAGTCGTCCACCACTTCGGTGTATGTCACGCCCTGTTTCACCACAATCAGTATTGTGTCATCGCCGGCTATCGTGCCGATAATCGACGGTATGCCGGTATTGTCGATGTTATAGGCCAAGCTGCTGGCATAGCCCGGACGGGTTTTTATCACGCCGATGTTACCGGAAAAATTTATTGACAGGAAGCCCGAGGTGAGCATCATCTCAGAAGCCCGCTTCGGACTTGCCACCCGTTTGTACATCGTCTCGTTGGGCAGCACATAAAAGTATTTTCCGCTCAGGCTGGTGGCTTTTGCCACTTTGAGCTGCTTCATGTCGCGGCTGAGAGTGGCCTGAGTGACTTTATACCCCTCTTTTGCAAGAGCCTTCAACACATCTTCCTGACAACACAGTTCCTGACTCGAAATGAGCATGCGCAATGTCTGCAATCTGCTGTCCTTTGATTTCATATCATGAATATTTATGCAATTTCGAAGGCAAAAATACGAATAAATATTCACAATCACAAGAAAATACGCATTTTTATGCATATTTTCTTGTGATTGTGAGTAGTAAGGAGAGAAGAAGTAAAGGAGTAAGGAGATTTGATTAAGGAGTAAGGAGAGAAGGAGTAAAGGAGGAAGGAGATTTGATTAAGGAGTAAGGAGAGAAGGAGTAAAGGAGTACGTGGGCTTGATTTTAATTCTCTTGCAATTGTATAAACCACAAAAGCATTTCTACTTACTCCTTTACTCCTTCTCTCCTTACTCCTTAATCAAATCTCCTTCCTCCTCTACTCCTTCTCTCCTTACTACTTAATCAAATCTCCTTACTGCTCAAAAAAGCTTCACTCTCTGTTTCCACCGAATATCCTCAACAGATAAAGGAAGAGGTTGATGAAGTCGAGATAGAGCGAAAGCGAGCCGAGCAGGGCTATCTTCTGTGCGTCTTCGTTGACATCATCAGCCTGAACAAGCATCTGTTTTATCTTCTGCGTGTCATAAGCCGTAAGACCGACGAATATCAGTACACCAACGTAGCTGATGATAAGGCTGAAGCCTCCGCTCTTGATAAGGAACACATTGACCAGCGTAGCGATGATAAGGCCGATGAGCGCCATGAAGAGTATCTTGCCGAGCGATGAAAGGTCGGCCTTAGTGAAATAGCCGACGAGCGACATGGCGGCAAACGTGCCTGCCGTGATGAAGAACACCGAGGCTATCGACTGCAACGTATAGGCCAAGAAGATAACGGACAACGTTGCGCCGTTAAGTACCGAATAGACCACAAAAAGAACGGTGGCCGTGGCAAGAGAGAGGCGGTCGATGCGCGCCGAAACATACCACACGAGCGCAAACTCTGCTATAAGCAGCGCCCACATTATCATTCTGTTGGCGACAATGGCCGACATTATGCCGGGACTAGTGGCCACACCGTAAGCCGTAAAGCCTGTGATGGCCAGGGCCAGTGTCATCCACACATACACTTTCCGCATAAGAGCGGGAAAGGCTACTGACGCGATTTGTTCCTTCTCGCGTATCAGTTCATACAATCTGTCTTCGTTCATAATTATTTTTAATTTGCTTTGTCTGCACCTTATATGTACACTCCCCACAACAGGCGGGGTAAAGGCAATACATTTGCAAACATACGGAAAAAAAACGACAAACAACCTGCTTTTAAGGAAAAACATTGATTATTCACAATTATTCTTGAATACAAGAAAGGTGACAAAAGAAGTTAAACGGACACACCCTGAAACCGCCGCATAACAACCTGTGAATCAATGCATTATAAAAGCTTATCTTTCGGGCTGCAAAAGGTTACCTTTTAGCGGCCAAAAGCTTACCTTTTACAAGGCGAAAGGTAAGCCTTTGGAAAACAACCCGCAGCGGGCAACCTTGCATACAGCCGCATGAGGAATGACGGCACACCGGCCGGCCATATATAAATAAGGTGAAGAGAAAATGCACGCAAAGGCATTACGCCAAGGCAATTGATTTATATCAACTTATAATAGAAAATAAAATTTTTTCGTCAAAAAGTTTCGTTTCTTAATATTTTATTAGTAATTTTGTTGAAAATATCACTAAAACAACAACCAAATGGAAGATGCGATAAAACAAATAGGCGAACGTCTGAAGGGCCTTCGCGAAGTGCTTGACATCACTGCACAGGAGGTGGCCGACCTCTGCGGCATGCCCGTGGAAGCTTATCTCAAGGCAGAAGAGGGCGAAGGCGAACTCTCGATAAGCAGCATGCAGAAGATTTCGCGCAAATACGGCATAGCCTTCGACGTGCTGATGTTCGGCGTGGAGCCGCACATGCACTCATACTTCCTCACCCGCAAGGGGCAGGGCGTGAGCGTGGAGCGCCGCAAGGCATACAAATATCAGAGTCTGGCGGGCGGTTTCCGCGGTCGCAAGGTTGAGCCGTTTCTCGTCCTCGTCGAACCTAAGCCCGACGACGCCCCGTTGGAGAAGAACTCTCACCCCGGACAGGAATTCAACATCGTGACCGAAGGAAGTCTCGAAATAACAATCGGCAAGAAGACGCTTGTGCTTAACGAGGGTGACAGCATATACTTCGACGCCACACAGCCCCACTGCATGCGGGCGCTTGGCGGCAAGCCGGTACGCTTCCTCGCAGTGATTATCTGACAATTTTCCTCCCGCTGTGGCCTGTGCCCGCGGCGGCTGGGCATAGTGTAACACCAAAGGTAAAGAGATATGATAGAGAGATTTTTGACGCAGACACAGTTTACGTCGGTCGACGACTTCAAGAAAAACCTTCACATAACAGTGCCCGAGAACTTCAACTTCGCCTACGACGTGATAGACGCCTGGGCCGAAGAGAAACCCGACAAGACGGCTCTGCTCTGGACCGACGACGAAGACCGCTGCGTGCGCTTCACCTTCAAAGACCTGAAGGAGCAGAGCGACCGCGCGGCATCATACCTGCAGACACTCGGCATCGGGCGAGGCGACGCGGTGATGCTGATACTCAAACGCAGATACGAGTTCTGGCTCGCGATACTCGCGCTGCACAAGATAGGCGCCGTGGCCGTGCCTGCCACGCACATGCTGACCACCCACGACATAGTTTACCGCAACAACCGCGCCGACATCAAGGCCATAATATGCGTGGGCGAAGACTACGTGATGACGCAGGTAAAAGGCTCTCTGGCCGAAAGCCCGACACTGAAGACACTGATAAGCATCGGTCCGAAGGTGTACGATGGTTTCCACGACTGGCAGAAAGAGTGGACCGACACACCGCCGTTTGTCCGCCCCGAACATGTAAACACCAATGACGACATCATGCTGATGTACTTCACCAGCGGCACGAGCGGCGAGCCGAAGATGGTAGCCCAC
>CALNFG010000182.1 GCA_939792625.1 uncultured Prevotella sp. | reverse complement strand
TATTTCGTAAAGTTTAAACAGAAACATAAAAAATTTTAATTCATAATATTTCTTGATTTATTTATATTCCGGCAAGCCTCCCGATAGGACTCTTTAACACCTTGCCGAGCATATATCCTTCAAGACTTGCAGCCTCTCTCAACTGTTCTTCATAGTAATATGCCATGCTGCCAACCGCACCAACGGGCATGTCTCTGTTATCACCGTACATACAAACGTTACGTCGGAAGAAATTCCTGAAATTATCCGTAACCAGAGTCCGCAGGTCTTTATCGTCCAGATGTCTGTGTATGAACAAAGAAGCGCCGGCCAGAAACCTGTTAGCCTGCGGCTGCCTGTACACCTTATTAATAATGTCTGACAGAGTGAGACCCGTTTCGGCAAGAAACTCGTCACGCAAGGTTGCCGACAACCGACCCTTGAATATGCCGTTGATAAACATACGGCCGAGTACTGCTCCGCTCCCCTCGTCGCCAAGAATGTATCCGAGCGGAGGAACATTGGCCGTTATGCGTCGCCCGTCATACAGGCAGGAGTTTGCACCGGTGCCAAGAATACAGGCTATGCCCGGACTTCGGCCGAACAGGGCGCGTGCGGCTCCAAGCATGTCGGAACTGACACTTACCGCCGTCGCACAGGGAAACAGTCGGCGCAACAAATCCCCGACTGCCGGCGACACGTCGTCACGGCAACCGGCGCCATAAAACTCAATCTCGGTTATCCGCATGCAATCGCCGAACTTGTCAACAACGTCGCCGGTCACGATGCCGCTTATCGTGTCGAGACTTTGCTGTACGGGATTTATTCCCTGTCCCTTTACGCTGAATATCACTTTACCGCGGTCAGTCACACACCAGTCGGTCTTTGTACTTCCGCTGTCAGCTATCAATTTCATAGACTTACAATAATATTTTTGCAAAGGTATAAAAACTTTCACAAACGGCACGCCGACAATGCCACATTTACCGAAAAACGATGCTGCCGCAACCCCATACGGACATAATGTCCGAATAAGAACACACGAAACAGCAACAATCGCAAAACTCACTGATTATCAACCATTTGCAGTAAGCAAAACAGACTGCTTGCAAAAGCTTACCTTTTGAAGGCTAAAAGGTTACCTTTCATCGGGCAAAAGGTAACCTTTTAGAAGCCCAAAGCTTACCTTTTGCAAGCCATACGAAAACACCGTCTGAAGTAACTTTAAATCATATTCGCACGAATTGCTCAAAATTTCAGTTTTTTGTATTATATTTGCACCAAATATCGCTTCAAGCCTTGAAATAACAGTGTGGCATTATTATGGATGAGAAAATCAGAATAAAAGACATCGCTGAAAAATCCGGAGTATCCGTAGGAACTGTTGACAGAGTTCTGCACAACCGCCCCAACGTATCCAAAACGGCAAGAGAGAAAGTGGAAGCTGTCCTGAAAAACATCAACTATCAGCCAAACATGTATGCAAGCGCGCTTGCATACAACAAGTCTTACACGTTTTACTGCATCATTCCCAAACATGAATCAGAGGCTTATTGGGACGAGATAGAAGAAGGGGCAAACAAAGCATGCGAAGCAAGACGCGACTTCCACATCACAGTAAGAATGATGTACTACGAAAGATTCGACACTGCCACCTTCGTAAAGAGCTGCAAGGAATGTCTCAACGCCAACCCCAACGGAGTGATAGTCGTGCCGAGTGAACTCAACGTGACAAAGAAATTTGCAGACAAGCTGCACGACAGAAGCATCCCCTTCATACTGCTCGACTCGTACATGCCCGACCTCAAGCCGCTGTCTTTTTACGGTCAGGACTCGTTTTGCAGCGGCTACTTCGCAGCAAAAATGCTCATGCTCATAGCATCGAAAGAAAAAGAGATAATGCTCATGAAGCAAACAAAAAACGGCAAGGTGGCAAGCAAACAACAGGAAAACCGTGAAGTGGGATTCAGACATTACATGCAAGACCACTATCCGAAAATAAAGATTATGGAACTCGACCTGCCTCTCGATGAAGACAAAAACAACTATGACACGATACTCGAAAACTTTTTTACCATCCATCCTCACATCCATCACTGTATCACACTATGCTCAAAGGGGCACATCGTAGGCGAGTTTCTTCTCAAGACCAACCGGCGCGACGTACAGATTATGGGATATGACATGGTGGAAAGAAATGCCAAATGCCTGCGCCTCGGCTCCATATCGTTCCTCATAGCCCAACACGCCTTCATGCAGGGGTATAACTGTGTGGACACACTGTTCAAAGCAATAGTGCTGAAAAAGAAAGTTGACCCGGTAAACTACATGCCGATAGAGCTGTTGTCAAAAGAAAACATTGACTTTTACAGAAGAACCCAATTATAATCATCAATTAAAACAAATCAACGTATGGAAAAAGCACCTTTCATAAAAATCAATAAGGCCGACACCGTTGTCGTTTGCCTGAGAAACTACGCAAAGGGAGAAACCATAAGCGTAGACGGCAAAGACATCACCGTGATGCAGGACACACCGGCCGGTCACAAAATCCTGATCGAAGACACGCCGGCCGGAGTAAACATCATAAAATACGGCTACCCGATAGGACACGCCAAAGAAAACCTTACGGCCGGACAATGGGTGAACGAGAATAATCTGAAGACTAACTTATCGGGCACTCTCACTTACGAATATCATCCCGTAGACGAAGCTCTCGACATACCCGACGAGAACCTTACTTTCAAAGGCTACATGCGAAAGAACGGCGAAGTTGGCATAAGAAACGAGGTGTGGATCGTGCCCACCGTAGGATGTGTAAACGGCATAGCCGAAAAGCTGGCATCAATGCTTGAAAACGAAACCCACCTCGAGGGTATTGACGCCGTGCATGCCTGGCATCACAATTACGGCTGCTCGCAGCTCAGCGAAGATCATGAGAACACACGAAAGGTACTTCGCGACATCGTGCTGCATCCCAACGCAGGTGCAGTACTCGTGCTTAGCCTCGGATGTGAGAACAACCAGCCCGACCAGTTTGAGAAACTGCTTGGCGACTACGACAAGGAAAGAATAAAATTCCTTGTCGTACAGAAAGTTCAGGGCAACGAACTCGACGAGGGCATGAAGATACTGCGTTCACTTTACGGCATAGCAAAGAACGACAAAAGGACCGACTGTCCGCTCAACGAACTTCGCGTAGGTCTGAAGTGCGGCGGCAGCGACGGCTTCAGCGGTATCACAGCCAATCCGCTCGTCGGTGAGTTCTCCGATTTCCTCGTGGCACAAGGCGGAACATCAATATTGACAGAAGTGCCCGAAATGTTCGGTGCCGAAACTATCCTCATGAACAGATGCAAGAATGAGAGTCTCTTCAATCAGACAGTCAAGCTTGTAAACGACTTTAAGGAATACTTCCTCAGTCATGGCGAGCCCGTCGGCGAAAATCCGTCACCGGGCAACAAGGCCGGCGGCATATCCACATTGGAAGACAAAGCACTCGGATGTACCCAGAAATGCGGACGCGCTCCGGTAAGCGGTGTACTGGGATATGGCGACAGACTACAGGTAAAAGGCCTCAATCTGCTGTCGGCACCGGGCAACGATCTCGTGGCATCAACAGCTCTTGCTGCCGCAGGGTGCCAGATTGTGCTGTTCACCACCGGACGCGGCACTCCATTCGGCACATTTATCCCGACAATGAAAATTTCCACAAACAGCAACCTGTACAACAACAAGCCCAACTGGATTGACTTCAACGCCGGTGAGCTGGTTGACGGAACTGACATGAAATCGCTGCTACGCAAGTTTATCGAAAAGATAATATCTGTGGCCAACGGAGAAAAGACATGCAACGAGAAAAACGGATACCGAGAAATCTCAATCTTCAAAAACGGTGTCACACTATAAAAATCAATAACCGCCAGGTGAGTCAAAACTAAACTGCCATACAACACACAGGCATAAGCAAGACTCAACACTATACACAAAGTTAACGGACAAAGCCCGGGACATCTGTATTACGGGCGTTTGTCCGTTAACTTCTAAAAAATACAGATAACCGGGCCGGACCGTAATCACAATCAGCCAGACATATACCCGATAAATCAACACACTGACAGTCAAGCCAATATCAGACGAAATAACATGAAAATAATATTCAGAAACTTTTTCAACCTTTTAGCCATAGGCGCATTTGACGCAAAATGTACCGTTGAAACCATGTCTGAATTTAAATGGAACAAACTGTTGCAGATGGCCGAAGCCAACAGTGTAAGAGACGTTATCTGTCAAGGTATTGCCACAACGGGGGCTAAATATGTTCCGGAAAAGGTCTACGAGACTGCCCTGAACGGCTGTACATCCTTTCATACTTCACAGTTCAAAGAAATAGGTAATTATAATTTTGCCGCAAGCCGTCAGATAAA